>NZ_FPJG01000001.1 GCF_900119165.1 Amycolatopsis australiensis
GCCAGCACGCCGAGCGCCCGCTGGACCGGCCGGCCAGCAGGCATCGCCCTGCCGCTGAGTGAGCAGCATCCGGTAGTCCGCACGTGCTCGTCGACACCTGCGGACGGCACCGAGGGGTTCTCGACGATGTTCTCGGCGAGTGCCTCGACCATGCCGCAGAGCCGACTCGCTGAGCTGTGAGGGCAGCTTGGTGCCTTGAGCCAGCCCACCAGGGTCGTGTGGCCCGGGACGCGCGGGACACGCTTGGCCATCGCCGCGTGGAGGGTGCGGGTGCTGAGGGTCGAGTAGTCGAGGAGGTACCGCAGGTGCGCGAGGAACGCCGGCTCCGTATCGATGGTCTGCAACGGCGCCGTCATGACCTCCTGCGCTGTCGCGGTCCCGGAGACCCACAGCAGCGAGTTCGAGCTCGTACCGGCCTGGCGCTTGCCCTTCGCCGCCGCAACCGCCTGGAACGCGGCGTTGAAGCGGCGCCAGATCTCCTGCCGCACGGTGTGCGCAGCTCCGGCCAAGTCGAGTACTGCCGGTAGACCTCACGTGCGAAGAGAGTTGTCTCCTCCGGGTTCCATGCCCGGCGCAGCAGGGCCGGCCGGATGCTGACATCGGTGCCCACCTCGCCAGCCAGCAGCCGCCACTCGTGCTGGCCCGGGTCGAGCGCAGCCAGCGCACGGTGCAGTTCCTTCGTCCGGGCCTCCGCTATCGCCAGGGCACGCGGGTCGTCGACGACGTCCACCGCCGCGGCCACGCGGCCGCCGCAATCGCCTTGCCGGGAACCGCCAGCTTGATCCGCTTCCCCGGAGTGACGTACCGGCCGCGTGCCTCGGCATCGGCCAGGCGCCGGAGTGTCTCCCGCCTCAGCTCCCAGTGCTCCTCGGCCAGCGCTTCGAGCTGCTGCCCCAGCGTGGGGATGACGTTGGCCCGGTCCTGAGCCTGGTCGGCGAACGGGATCGCGGTGTTCACGCGATCACGCTCCCGCCCGGAAAACGCAGGTGCCGCAGCGGGACACCGCGCACAAGGGCCAGCAGCATCACGACCACGCCGGCGGACAGCAGCAGTTCGGCACTGAGCCGCTCCAGCACGATGACGGCGACCACTGCCGTCGTGAAGGTCAGGACCTCCAGCACGCTGAGCGCGCCGCAGGACCGCTTGGGCCGCCGCGGCGGCAGGATGTAAACCATCGGGTGTTCTCCTTGCTTGACAGCTGGGCCATCACCCGAAAGTCGCGCGACGCAATGGGCGTTGCGTCGCGCGTCGGGCGCCACAGAACAAGAAAATCACACCGCTGTAGGCCCGCCACGCACGTTCGTGAACGGATTTGTTCAGGCTTCTCATTTCCCCAGGTGGCCCCTAGAGTGACCTGCAACACAACCGACGAGTTGTGTTGCAGGTCACACGCAAAACCTGAGCGGCGCGTCCTGTCTGACCTGGGACGCTCGGCTTACCGGGCCCTCCCGGCTCGCCGGGCGCTGTACGAGAGTGTGCAGAAAACCGCAGAAAACCTGATGTGTCCCCCCAAAACGGGGGGATAGTTTCCACGTCTCTTCTAGTAGGAAGTTCCTCTAAAAACTCTCTACCAGCTGAGATGCGCACGAATATCACGTGCGAAACTAGTTTTCTCGGGTCGCTTCCCTGTTTGACAGCTGGGCCGACACGAGAGGCCGGGCGCGGAGCCGAGCATCCTGTGGGCGCAGGACGGCACCGCAGCCCGGCCGCTTCATCTCCGACTGGACTCGACCTACGAGGACAGTGCCCCGTAGCTCAGCTGTATGCCCGGAGGCTGGTGCCCTGGGTCGGGCCCCACATCGCGGGCGCCGATCGCTGCCGTCTCATCGCAGGCCCTCCGTACTGCCCGGCTCGGGCTGGCGCAGCGCGGCGTCGTCTGGACGATCGGTGAAGGCGGGCTGCAGCGCGAGTTCTTCGCCGGCGGTGATGAGGTCGGCCAGTACCGGGGCGGCGGAGTTCTCCAGCGTGTCGGCGGCGGCGAGGTAGGCCTCGGTGACCGCGACGGAGGAGTGGCCGAGGTCGGCGGCGAGCTGGCGGATGTGGACGCCGTGGGCTTCGGCGACGCGGGCGTAGAAGTGCCGCGCGCTGTGCGGGTGGATGGTGTCGGCGATCGGCCGCAGCGCCGCAGCGTGGGCCCGCATCGTCGAGGAACCGCTGGCCGCGGCGACGCGCAGCAGGCTCGTGCATAGCGACTTGAGGATGCGGGGAATCTGCTCGACGCCGAGGCGGGCGCTGCTGGTGGTGGCCAGCAGCGGTGTCGCCGCGGGTTTCGCGCCGACCTGCCCGGCGACGGTGAGCTCGGCGCCGGCCTCGTGGGCATCACGGGCGGTGAGGTAGGCGTCGAGGGAGTCCAGGGCGACGGCGGTGATCCGGACCCACCGGTTTTTCGCGCCCTTGCCGTGGATGTGCAGCGCGGGGTGCCCGTCGGGGCCGGCGCGGCGCAGATCGCCGCGGTTGGCGGCGCAGAGCTCGTCGGCGCGGATGCCGGTGGTGGTGAGCAGATCGACCATCGCCGCGTGCCGCAGCGCCACGAGCTCGCGGGTGGCCAGCGGGCCGCGGCCGCGGTAGGTGCGGGCCGCGACCCGCAGCGCCCGGACCTGGGCCAGGGTCAGGGCGACCGTGGGCTTTTCCACGGGCGGGCGGAGCACGCCGAGGCGGCCGCGTTCGGTGCGCGGCAGCGCCGCGGGCACCTCGAACGTGGTTTTCCCGCGCAGCCGCATCTCGCGGTAGAACGCGGAGACGTAGCCGAGCCGGGTTTTGCGGGTCCCGGCCGGGACTCCGGCGGCCTGCTGGGCGGCGAGCCATTCCCGCAGATGCTCGCGGCTCATCTCGGTCAGCGGGTTGATCCCGGCGCGCTGGCACCAGGGGAAGAAGGTCAGCGGGTTCGGGGCTTCGGGGGCGTTGCGGGTCGGCTCTCCGCGCCAGAGCCGCTGATCGGCGCGGGGGATCCCGAGCGCGTTGGCCGCGGTGGTGCGCGAGGTCGCGCGGGTGTAGCCGGTGAGCAGCCAGGCGGCGGTCTCGTCGACCAGCGGCCGCGCCCAGGCCGGTGCCCCCTCCTGTTCTTCCGGCTCGGCCGGTGCGGCGAGGCCGGTGCCGGGCGGCTCGGCGGCCAGCACGGTGCCCGCGGCCGCAAACCCATCTGCGGCGTCGTCGCCCGGTCGCTCGTCGATGTCGACGGCATGGCCGTGCTCGTCGACGGGCCGGGCACCGGCGAGCAGCTGCGCGGCGGGGTCGGGGTGCCTGCTGGCCCAGCTGGTCAGGTCGTGGGCGTGGGCACGGATCTGCACGGCCATCGCCGCCAGCGACACCGCGACCGGGTCAGGGTGCTCGACGGCGAGCGCGGCCTCGGCGGCGGTCTGCAGCAGCTGCGCGGCCTCCCGCAACGCCACGGCCTGGCCGACCAGGCGGCGGCGGGAGATCTCCCGCGCGCCGGTTTCGCTGCGGGCGTCGGCGCGGGGGACCAGCCGGGCCGCGCCGCGGGCGAGCGCGTCCAGCCGCGCGGCGAGCTCGTCGGCGTCCGCGCGCCGCTCGTCCTGGACTTCGCCGTCTGGTCCGGGGTGCAGCAGGGTGTGCAGCTGCCGGGTCAGCTCGAGGACCAGCTCGACCGCGCGGAGCCGGCCGCTGTCTGCGGGTTCGGTGGCGAGGGTCGGGTCGGTGCCGAGCGCGGCCGCCAGGTCTCGGCACGCCGCGGCGGCCGCGGCCAGGCGCTCACGCACCCACCCCGCGGCGGTGGCGCCGGCGGCGTGGTCGCAGTCGGCGGCCGCGGCGCGCAGCCGGACGGCGATCTCCGGTTCGGCCGGCCCGGACGGCGACATCGCGCTGCTCATACCGCACCGCCCCGGCGGCGGACGGGCCCGGCCGCGACCATCAGCGGGACGTCGGCGGGCATCTCGATCGCGTGGTTCTGGTCGAGGACCATGCAGCGCAGGTCGGCGTCGGACTGCATGACCGGCGCCCGGCCGAGCAGGAACGCGCCGACGCCGACGAGGAACACGCGGGTGACCGCGTCGGAGCCCTTCTTCGTCTGCGGCGCCTGGAACAGCAGGTAGCGGACGTGCTGCAGCAGCCGTAGCCGCTCGGCGCTGTCGCCGATGTCCGCGTCGGCCAGCAGGTACAGGGCGGTGTCGAAGATCGTGTCTGCGTCGTCGGGGTCGGCGGAGACGACGTAGAGCAGATCGCCGCCCGTCTCCATCCGGCTGGTATCGCGCCCACGAGCGGCGACCCGGGCGGTCAGCTCGTCGGCGATGGCGCGCGCGGCATCGCCGCGGACGAGGCGGTTGCCGAGGATCTGCCGCCGCGTGCTGGGGATCCGTACGACGTTCTGCAGCACGTCCGGGTTTGGCAGCCACCCGGCGTTGTCGAAGCGGGCCTGGGCGAGCTGTCCGTAGCGCAGCATGATCTCGCTGGCCGGGGTCGGCCGGCCGCTCTGGAAGGTGCGGGTGGCCGGATCCCAGTGCGCGCCGTCGCGCAGCCGGCCGAGGTAGCCGATCCGGTCGTAGTTGGGGCCGCCGTCGCGGATCGTCGTCCGGAACCGTTGCGGGTCCAGCGGAATCCCGGTGCCGGGACGGCCGGGTGCCTGCAATGCGAGCTCGTAGCGCCATTGCACGAGATCGGCGTGCGCCTGGGCGAGCAGGTCGCGTCGCTGCAGCCGGGACCGGCAGCCCGGCCATTCGGCGACCAGCCGCCGGCGCAGCGCCTCGGCCGCGGCGGCCTGGTGCTGGGCGAACCCGCGAACGCGGGTCTGCTCGGCCGGGTCGCTGCTGCGCAGCGCCAGTTCCGGGGTCGGGAAACTCGCCGCGGTGATCATCGAGTCCCTCGATCCTCGACGGCTGCAGCCAGCTGCGGCTGTCGGCAGGATGGGCAGTAGGCGCCGTACTCGAGCGCTTGGGGAAGGTGCCCGGCCCGATGCCGGCGGGCGAGGATCAGCCCGGCGGTGACCTCGGGTGGGTAGCCCAGCGCCAGGCCGCCGATCGCGACCGAGTAGGTCTCGTGGTTCTCGGCCGCGGTGAGCAGATCCAGATCGGCGAGCGTGGCCAGCTCGGCCACCTGCTCTGCGGCCAGCTCGGCCGGGAGGACCCGCCGGTATTCGGTGGCCAGCGCGGGGAGGTCGAAGTGGTCGCCGAGGGTGCCGGGTTGGGCGGCGTACGCCCAGCAGCCACGGGCGTGGAACTGGACGACGATCCCGGCGGTGCGGGCCGCTTCCACCCAGCGCCGCATGTCGCGGCGCGGGCGGATTCCGAAGTAGCCGCCCGGCTTGCGGCCGGACAGGATCGCCTCGGCCGTGAAGCGGTTCCAGTCTCCAAGGTCTGGTGCGCGGAAGCCGAGGTCGTCCAGGGTGCGCGCTTGGGCCAGGATCGGGTTCCACGGTGAAACCAGGGGGGACTGCCAGCGCATCCGCGGGCCGCTCCAGCGCCAGATCAAGCAGCCGTCCACCGCGGCCGCCCAGTCGGTCAGGCCATCAACGGCGGCGGGGCGGCAGTAGATGCCGTGCGCCGGGCGGCCTCCGGAGCGCCACGGGCCAGCAGCACTCTGCAGCGGATTGAGCCGGGCCAGCCACGTATCGGACCGGCCCGGTTCAGGGGTACGCGGATCGTCGCCGTCGACCGGGTCCAGCTCCCAGCCCTCCAGGTCCCGGCACGACGTGCCCAGCACGTCACTCCAGCGCACGAAGCGCCTTGCACCGGTTGGCGTGGCCATCGGTTCCCTCTCGTTGTCCGCGACGATCATCGGTTTCCCCTGGTGTTGAGGCTTTAGTTGCCGTCCTCGTCGCCACGCTGCGAGCCCACGCACCGGGATGGGTTGTCCCGCAGGCACACCTTGCCGCCGGCCACGCGCAGCCCGGCGTCGTCGAACGCGGTCGTCCAGTCCGCCGCGATCGCCCGCTGCGCGGTGGCGAGCGGGACCAGCCCGGAGCAGACCGCGCTGTGCAGCTTGTTCTCGACCGCGTCCTTCGGGTTCGGGATCTTGCCGGGCTCGACCCACAGGTTGGCTGGATCCGACGGCGCCCCGCCGAGCTCAAGGGAAATGAGGTGATCCAGCTCGCCCTCGGTGGACGTCGGCAGCCCGTAGGCGGCGTCGATCTGCTTCTTCAGCTTGTTCGTGACCGACGTCGGCGGCCGGATCGTCTTGGTCCAGCCGGACGCGCAGATGGTGGTGCCGATGGTGGCCTGGGTGACCTGCGGGTTGACCGTGCCGGGGGTGCAGTGCGGGTCGGGCAGGTCCTGACCGTTGTGGTGGCCCAGCGTGCAGCTGCTCGCCGCGGGCACCGGCGCATTCGCCAACGCCGTCGCCGGGGCACCGGCCGTGGATCCCGCGGCGGCCGTCGTTGTCGTGGCGGCGTGGCCGGGCTGGCACGCCGCGAGCGCGGCGGCCGCCAGGACCGCGGCGCCAGCGCGGCCGATGAGGGCGGTGGGTGTGGTCATCGTGTCTCCTCGGTCGGTCAAGCGAGATTGGTCAAGCGAGGTTGGCCAGATAGGCCACGGTCCGGTCGGCCAGCTCCGCGAAGGCCGCGGTGCGGATCGCTTCGCGATCGGCGGGGGTGGTCTCGTTAGCCAGCCGGGTGAGTTCGGCGGTGTCGCCGGCCTCCAGCGCGGTCATGAACGCCGCGAGCCGTCGGACGCGGTCGCGTCGGGTGAGTTCGTCGAGGATCAGGCCGCGCCGCCACACCAGCCCGATCCGCTGCAGGACAGTCAGCGGGCTGTCGACGAGGTCGGTCTCGATCTCGTCGAGCCGCTCGTGCAGCGCGGCGTCGTCGGCCTGGGCGTAAAAGGCGCGGGTGTGCTGCTCCTGCGCCGCCTGGATCCGGCGGGTTCGCTCGGTGGCGAGGGTGCCGGCCCACAGCGCGGCCAGCTCGGCGGTCCACAGCTCGACCGGCCAGTCCGCGGCGATCCGGATCCGGCACGCGACGCCGTCGTCGCGGCGCCCGGCGATCACGACCATCCCCTCGGCATCGGGGGCGCTGACGTGGACGACCTCCACGAGCCGGGCGCGGGTGTCGGCCTGCTCCGGGTCGACGATCAGCGTCGCGGGGGAGAGGTGCGCGGCGGGTAGCCGATCGTTGCGGTTCATCGGGCGCCCCCGGTGGGTCCGACGATCGCGCGGGCGTTGTCGGCGGCCGCGGCGAGGTTGGTCAGGTGGGCGCGTTCGCGCAGCGCGGCGACGACGCTTGCGGGCAGGCCGGCCAGCTGGGCGAGCGTGGTGGTGCGAGTGGTGTCGCCGCCGTCGGCCGGGTCGCCCCAGGCGTCGACGCGCAGCAGCAGCGCGGCACGGTCACCGCGAGCAGTGCGAAGACGGTGGCGGATGTGGTCGCGCTGGGCGGCCCGGCTGGCCTGCAGGTAGGCCAGCGCGCCGACGAGGCGCTGCCCGGCGGCCGCGGCGGCCTGGTCCTCGGCGTGGGCCAGGCGCGCGAGCTCGGCGTCGGTGGTGTCGTCGTGGACGACCGCCAACCGGGCCGGGCGGCCGGCGAACCACACCGGGGCCTGGCACACGCTCAGCGTCCCAGCCTGGATCCGTCGGTAGCGGTAGAGCGCGGCGAGCACACCCACCGCGTGGATCGTCCGGTAGCCGAAGCTCCGGTCGGCGTGCCCAGCGGCACACTGCAGCTCGGGCTGCTCGGCCCACTGGTAGGGGAGGTGCTCGGCGAGCTTGGCGGCCGCGGCGTCGAGTTCGGCGTCGGTGGCCGCGGCGTGCTGCGGGTCAGCCAGCGCCGGCGCGAGAGCGAACGCGTCCTCGAGGGCCAGGACGCCGACGGCGGCGTAGCTGCCGACCTGGCTGGGTTCACGCAGCGCCCGCTGCGGGGATTCGGTGATCGCGGCGATGGTCCGGACGGCGATCGCGGCCTCGAGGGACCAGTCGCAGCCGGGCGCCGACCGCTCCGGCACCTCGACCTGCCCGGCCAGCACGGTCCGGGCGTGGACGGCAATCAGCTCCAGCACCCGCGTGGCCTGATCCGCATCGAGATCGTCGTACCGACACAGGAACCAGACCATCCGGCGCGGCATCGGCGTCGGAAAGCCGTGTCCGCGGGTGTACCAGTGGCCGCGCAGCTCGCGCGGAAGCTCGCCCTTGCGCAGCTGCTCGTCGTCCGGGCCGCAGTAGGCGGGGTCGGCGGACAGGGCCAGCTCGCCGGTGTCGAGGTCGAGGGTGACCCAGCGGTAGTGGGCAGCGACGAACTGGCCAGGGTTGGCCGGCCAGCGGGCAGGATCGATCGGGACCACCTGCAGCGAAGCCTCGCTCGGAGAGGTCGAGGCGGGGGCGGGGGCGGTCATGGCGGCAGTCATGAGGCAGGGCTCCTTCGCGCGAAGTGGCGGGCGGCGTGCAGAGTGGTCGATTTCGCCGCATCGGACTGTCCATTGCCGGACATTCCGGTGTGATGTCGTCCGGTGAATCCGGGTTCAGCGGAGCTGGCAACCGGCCTTGGCGGCGTCTCCGGCGCGGTGGTCACGGCACGAACACCTCGTTGCCGTCGGCCCAGAACTCCTCGCCCGTGCGCCCCTCGACGCGGACGTAGCCGTTGCGCTCTTCGACGATCTCGCCGTAGCGGTAGCTGTCATCGCCGTCGCTCTCCCACTCGATGATGTCGCCCTTCTTCGCGCCCATCTCGCTGCCTCCTCGTGTCCGGGTAACCGATCCTTATTTCACAGGTAATCAGGACTAGTTCAGTACACCAGGCCGAATTGGCTCACGGCATCCGCCAAACGAGTGGTTGTCAGCCGAAGGCTGACAACCACGCATGTGTCAGCCGTACGCTGACGCCATGATGTTGACCGAACCCGAGCCGGACGACACCGCTCCCTGGACCGACGCGACCCGCGCGAGACTGGCCGTGTCGCTCGCCGCGCGGGAACTCGCCGACTCGCTGATCGGCTGGGTGCCGATCCCGCCGGCCGAGCTGACCATCACCGGCGGTCAGCACCGGCCACTGCCCGACCGCACGAGCATCGACGACGCCGACCGGCTCCGCTCCCGGGTCGAGGACTTCGTGGAGCTGGTTGCGGTCTACGAGATGGTGTCCGGCGCGACCTGGGAGATGCTCGGCGACGACCTGGGCATCTCCCGCCAGAGCGCGCACCGCCGCTACGCCGAGGCGCTCGACCGGTTCAAGGGCGCCCTCCTCGAGGCCGAAGACGGCGTCGAAGGCAGCTTCCGGCTTCCCGAAGGCGCGGACAATCCGGAGTACTGGGGCCCTCGGCTGGACAAGTGGTACCGGGAGCGCCGGCGCCCCAGCGACCCGGCCCAGCAGGACGACCCGGTCAGCGGCGGCATGACCCGGCTGCACCCGCACATCGAGCTGATGCGCCTGCAGCGCCGCCGCTCCCGCCTGCTGGGCGAATACCTGGTGCCCCCGGCCGAGAAGATTCTCCCGATCGCCGAACGCGAACTGGTGCTGTGGAAGCAGCTGGGCGAGGCCGGCCACGACGTCGCCGACGCCATTGAGCGGCTGCAACGGCAGATCGCCGAGCTGCGCGCCACCACCGTCGCGGACGCCGGGGCTGATTCATGACGGATATTCGTCCGGTCGACCTGCCGGAAATCAGGGCCGAGATCGTCGAGTGGCTGGGCCAGGAGACTGCAGCCGAGCTGTGGTTCAAGTTGGCGACCGCTGGCCAGTACGACTGGCTGCCGGTCGGTGCCAACAAAAACCCCGCGCAGGCAGCATCGGTTCTCCGCGGCACGGAGGTCCTGCGCCTACGAGAGGCGACCCTGTTCTACGTCGCCGCGGAGATGGTCGAGCTGGTCGAGGCGGCGGCGCAGTCCGTCCCCGACTTTCAGCTCGCACCTGAAGACCTGCCCTCCGATACCGGGCTGATGATCTTCCAGAGTCCCATCGCACCCGTATCGATCGGCGAAGACGAACTAGGCGTCACCGCAGTCTGCTGGGCGCGCACGCCGGCGCGCGACGACGTCCTGTTCGGAACGACCTACATGGATCGCGCCGAGGCGGCCCCGATCTTCGATCGCATCGCGCCGAACCGGCAGGTGGGTCGGCGAGAGCCGCGGCTGGTCTACGCTCACGGCGGCGAGTACTTCTGGCCGTTCGGCGACAACGCCGGGGTGACGACAGACGCGGCGAACTTCGCGACGGTGCTGCTTCCGCGGCTGCGCACCGCATGGCTGCTGATGCAGCAACCGGTCACCAGCTCCCGGGACGTGCCGTTGACGCGCCCGGCCCGCCGGCGCCTGCAGCGAGCAGGACACGAGCCAGCCGATGTTCGCCTTGTCGAGCTCCGACGTCCTGCCGGCGCGACACCGACCGGCGACTCGGTCGGCGAACGCGAGTATCGCCACCGCTGGATCGTGCGCGGCCACTGGCGTCAGCAGTGGTATCCATCGCGGCAGGTCCACCGGCCGGTGTGGATCGCCCCGCATCTCAAAGGACCTGATGAAGCTCCGCTACTGGGAGGGGAGAAGGTCAATGTCTGGAAGCGATGAGCGCCCTACTGACGGTGGTCTCGCGCAGGACGCGGCTATCGGGCAGGCATTCGACCCACGACAAACCCTTGATGTGAAACGGGACTACGCCGCCTGGCTGCTATCTCCGATGGCCGAGCAGATTGCACAGACGATGGCCGAGGGCTATCAGGCTCAAGGCCTGAGCAACGCCCGGGACGAGGAGTTCGACAGCCTGCAGGCGGCGCAGAACTTCTGGGTCGCGCCCGACATGGTCAACGTCGCCGTGACGGCGCAGAAGACCATGCCCGACGAGGACGTCCTGCTCGAGGAGCCGCCCGCCCCGCACGGGTTCCTCCTGCTCGCTCGCCCTTTCGCCTTGCTCTGCGGCGACCCGGAATGCGGCGAGGAACATCCCTTTATCGGGCTGCACTGGCGCCCGGCGCACCGGACCCTCCCAGCGAACGACTACGCCGAAGAGCAACACGACGACGGTCTCATACTGCAGTGGTTCGGGCTGGCGGTCGATGAGCAAGAGCGTGCGTTCTTCGGTTCTCCCGTCGTTCCCGTCGCCACCGGAACGTTTCTCCCCGCAGGGCGACCGCTGGCGAGCTCCTACAGCGTGGAGATCGGGGCCATGCGCCCGATGACCGCCGAGCTGTGCCGATACGCGCGGGCCATGTGGACCCTGATGCAGCAGCCACTGGCCGCCGTCGGCGAGATCGAGCCCGACAGGCCGCAACGGCGACGTCTCCAGAAGAGCAGCCAGGTGCCTGGGCCGGTCGTGATCGTCACGCTTCGTCGGCGTTCACGACCCAGCGACCCGCAGGCCGAGCACGCTCAGGTCGAATGGTCGCACCGATGGATGGTGCGAGGTCATTGGCGGAACCAGTGGCATCCGCGGCTCGGTGCCCATCGTGCGATCTGGATCAACGAACACATCAAGGGGCCCGACGACAAGCCCCTCGACCTGAAGGACAAGGTCATCACCTGGCGACGCTGATCATGAAAGACCGGATGACCGGCGCTCCGGCATAGCACGAGCGCGAGGACCTCAGCCGACGAGCTCGGCCGACAGTGCCGACAGCACCGCACCAGACCACGTTCCCCACTCTGTGGCGCGGTGCCCCAGGCGAGGGACAGCCGCTCAACGAGGGGCCGCGGGGCTGGTGCAGCTGCATCAGCCGAGCAGGCCCTCCCGGCGTGCCACGGCGACGACTTCCAGCTTCGACCGCGCGCCGAGCTTTTCGAGGGGCGGCACGTCGACCGCGACGCTGGGACCAGGCGCTACAGCGGCAGCGACCGGATCCGGGTGGCGACCGGCCTGCCCTGGTTGTAGTCGCTGATGAAGCCGGTGAGCGGCTTCCAGTGCGCTGACCACGGGTTTTCTTTGGCGCCTTGGACGAAGCCCTTCATCAGCCTCAGCTGCAGTTCCTCGTCGTGGCGGTCGACCTGGCCGCCGGCGATGTCGACCAGCAGCACCCACTCATCGACCTCGTGGATGTCGCAGAATTGCAGCTCGCGGGCAGCCTCGTACACCCCGTACCCGTGGCAGTCCGCCGACATCCGCGCGGCCCGCCCGAACGTGACCGCCGGCTCCGGTGCGGTGAAGAAGAACCACTCACCGAACCCGACCGCCCAGCCCCGTGTGATCGTGTGATCGTCGCGGAACACCTCGCGTGGCAGCTCGTCGCACTTGGGGGCGGCTAGGTAGCGGCCGAGCCGCAGCGAGTTGCCGAAGGCGGAGTCGCCGGGCTCGTAGCGCTGGCACAGGAACTTCTTGCGGGACGGCATGATCGTCTTCTGGTCCTTCACGTCAAAGGGATGCAGTGCGGGGGGTTGGCCATGGCGGCCGGGTCAGCTGGCCGGGGTGCCCTGGTCGGTCGCGGGCATGCCGGGCAGGTCGGCGGGCCAGCCGCTGCGGTTCAGCGGGTGCACGGACTCGTGCCAGGTGAAGGTGAACCCGGCGGCGGCCAGCGATTGGCAGGTTTCGTAGGCGGTCACGCCGATGTCGATGTTGGTGACCAGCGGAAGCTCGGCTCCGGCGCGGCGGGCGGGGCGGCCGTATCCGCGGACGCGGGCCGCGGTTTCGGCGTCGGGCGCCCACAGCCAGGTCATCCGCGGGCTGGAGGAGAACCGCAGCTCGGTCACGCGGTCACCTCGTTCGGCAGCGTGACGCCCAGGGCTGCGATCTCCGCCTCGATGGTCGAGCCTTCCGGCGGGTCGCCGCCGATGGTCCACTCCACCCGGACGGTGTTGTGCTCGGCCATCGACCGCAGATCCTCCAGCACCGCAGCGACCAGCTCGGCGAGGTCTTCGCTGCTGTCCTCGGTGCCGGTGCTGTCGTCGCGGATGCCCCACTCGGCGTGCCAGGACACGTAGACGTCGGCGGGGTCGTCGTCGAACAGCGTCCGGTTCAGCTCGACATCGATGATCCGCTCCCGCTTCGCCGCGGTGCCGCCGGAAGCCGCCGGTGGCCGGGGTCCTGGTCGGGTGGCGTCCTTGGCTTCCCGGCGCTGGCGGGCTCGGCGCTGCTGGCGTGTTTCGCTCACCTCAGCTGTATCGGCGCGGGCGCGGCCCTGGTTGAGGACAGCGCGCCACCGGCCTCGAAACCGGCTGTCCCGCCGCCGGTGACATCGCGGACCGGCCGAAAGGAACTGCCCGCCGACGCTGGTCAGCGCTGTCGGGCAGTTCGCTCGAAGTAGGTCAATTCGTTGTCGGCGACCAGGGCCAGGCCGAACACGTAGAACACCGTGTTGCCCTGAGCATCGCGGCCATCGGCCCAGCCAGGGCCGGTTTCCCAGTGAAGCGGGCCGGGGGCGCCGGGCTGCTGAGCGCGAAACGCGTCGAGGTGCGCGATCGCCTTCGTCACGGACTCGAACGCCGTGGTCAGGATGCCGGGCTGGGCAGACGTGGTGCGGTCATGTACCACGTACACGGCTCGCTCACTGTTTGTCATGGTCACCATACTGCCAGCCACAACAGCCGACCGTTGACGATCTCGACGACGGGATGTGCATAAAGGCCAGCCTCACCCATTCCCGCCGCTCATCGCCATGCGCGTTCATCGGGTCGCCACGATCCGCTTGGCGGCTCGGGCTGCAGGAGCGGGGAGATGAAGGCGTCGGCGAGGAGCCGGGCATGGTCCATGCGCCGCAAGTGTTCAGGCAGTTCGGCGACCTGTTCGGCGATCTTCGCGTAGCCGCTGGGCCAGGTCTGCTCGTCCGGAAGCTGGAAGCGCTCGGGCAGTTCGAGGACCACACCACGCTGCTGGCGGCGTGTCACCTCGTCACGGAGGATGCGGTGGGTTTCGGCGCCGGGCAGGGTCACCTTGAGGGCGAACAGGACCAGGTCGACGAGGTCTTTGTACCGCGTGGACGGATTGCCGCCCGCCCGGTAGAGCTCGTACATCGCGCAGATCTTCTCGGCCACGTGGTCTTCGAACGGGAAGACCCGCGCGTTCGGCCAGGGCGCGCAGTCGGTGGTGAACGGTGGTTCGAGGGGTTCGGTGGTGATCACGCCGCGGGGTTGGTGCCCGGACACCACGACGTCGACGCTGACCCGGTGGTTGAGCGGCGCGTTGCCGAACATGGCCATGAACTTGACCTTGCGGGTGGGGCGGTCGACGTGGGTCTGCTCGGAGGTGCTGAGGTGGCGGAACCAGATGGCGTCGTCCAGCCGGCGGGCCGCGGCGGCTTTGAGAGCCTCGACGGCGGCGTCGGTGGTGTCCTCGGCGCTCAACAGATCGACGTCGGTGGAGTAGCGGGCAGCCGGCCAGCGCACGAGCATGGCCTGCCCGCCTTTGAGCACCCAGTTGCCGGCGTCGTCGCCGTCGAAGACGCGGGCGATCAGCCGGCGGTGGAAGTGCAGATCCAGCAGCTCACCGGCCTTGCCGCCGGTCTGCCTCGCCATGTTCTCCGCTCGGCTCTTCTGCGAGGCCAGGTACGCGCGCGGGCTGGTTGGACGTTTCGGTTCTTCCACGAGCGCTATCTTCGCGGGCGTGCTCCGCGATGCGGTCATCCACGCCGGGGTCGCGGGCGGCCAGGGCGTTGAGCGGTGTTGCGACCTTGCCGACGTCGAGGTCGGCCAGCGCGTTGAGCGGCGCCGCGGCCTTAGCAAACCTGGACCCGGTCAGGAGTTCCGGGTGTGTCCGCAGCAGTTCGGACACCGGCGCGACGTCTTTGAGGATCTCGGCGAGCACTTGGGGCGTGAGTTCGCTGAAGTATTTCCCGATCCCAGCACCGACCTCTCCTGTAGCCAGCGGGTTTCCTACCGCGCGGCTGATGTCCGCGAGCAGCCGGGCGGTGTCGGTTGTACGGGCCGGGGCGGGTCGGCGGGCGAGGTCGGCCGCGCTGGTGCCGATTCCGGCGAGCAGGTGCTCGAGCAGCGCTACGCCGTCACCGGGACGGCGGACGCCGTAGCGCAGGGCGTAGGGACCGATCCGCTCGGCGAGAACGTCGAGCCTGACGAGGTTGGCCAGGACGGCCTCGCGGATGATCGTGGCGATGTGGCTGCCGTCGAGGTGCTGGTCGAGTAGATCGCAGATCGTTCGCAGCGCGGTGGTGACCGGGAGGCCGTCGACCTGGGTCACGTCGTCCTCGGCCAGTTCGGCCTTCTTGAACCACAGGTCCGGGTCGCGGCTGGTTCGCCGCCGCGGGGTCGTGAAGGTGATCCGGTCGTTGACCAGCTCGCCAAGGCCGTGCAGCCGGGCTGCGGACTGGTGAGAGAGCACGCCGCCGTCGGGATCCAGCAGCGGCCGGTCCCACCCCGCGGCCGCGGGGTTGAGGGCGAGCCAGGCGGCCTGCTCGTCGCGGGCCGCGGTGACCGCCGCGGTGGTGGAGGCGTAGACGCCACGGCGGACCCGGTCGAGGTAGCCGGCCGCCTCCAGGCGATGCAGCGTGGAACGATCCACCGCAACCCCGGCGGCCTGGCGGGAGGTGACCATGCCCCACTGGTCGGCAGTGAACCCACCCACCAACTCCAGCGCCTGTCGCATCTCCATACAGCAAATGTAGCCCATCAGTGCAGCGTTAGTTGCAGCCAGTAAGCTACAAACGCTGCATAACTGTGCGACAAGTGCTGCAATCGATCATCTGCCTGTCTCTCACCTACCGGCCTGGCTCCGTCGCCATCCCGGCGGAGCCAGGCCGGAGGACCGCCGGCGCCGGTTTCCCTGTCGACTGGCCTGCGCATGGGGCACCCGCGGTGGCCGGCGGCTTCGGGCACCGGCCACCGCGGCACGACCACCAGGCCGCTGCGGTTGTCCTGGCCCCAGCTGAAACTCTGGGCCCCGCCGACCGCAAGGGCACGGCCGACGGCAAATAATGATCATGAACCGATCGTGACGAAGCACGAACCCCGTGCGTGTCCGTCGCGTGCTCGGTGACGGGAATGTCGGCGGGGCGCTCGGCGCAGACGTCGGAGTAGCCCACCCAGGAGGTGAAGTGCCCGACTCCTCGGCGAGAACCGGTGTTCTGCGACAGGCGTACGGCCCCGTGGATCATGGATCCGCGGGGCCGTACATGGCGAACGCCTCGGCAAAGACATGTCGCCGGTGTCGCTCCCTGAGCTCCAGCAAGACCGATGTGGGCAGTCAGGGTGTCATCTGGTGACGAGAGCTAGCCTAGCCTGCAAAGGGCCCGAAATCCGCCACTTGGACAAAACACGAACGGCTTCTCACCTGCGGGAACAGGGCCGAAGCGCGCTGGAACTGGGATTACTCCAACAAATTCATCCTTCCGTGTGACGGGTCACCGGCCGCGAACTTGGGCAGTTGGACAGGACTTGGACACCGGTCGGTCGGTGAACCTGGACGCGGATTCGTCGCAAGGTGACGTATCGAACGCGTAACGCGTGCGAGGATTGACGCGTCTTCGCGGGTGCGCTGCGGAGGCCCGGAGGCGGCAACCTCCGGTGTCTGGGCGGACCTATCTGCTCCGGCAAGACCGTTCCCGGGTTGCCCCAGGTGCGCACCCACCTGGGCAGCCGCTGTTCAGGAAAGTGGGGGCTTCGATGCCTCTTGTGTCAACCCCTGGTGGTGCCGATCCGGGCGGGGACGCCCGGCTGGGAACGCCGATCACCGCAGCGCAGGTTCTGTTGATCACTGTGGTCCTGGTGTTCATCGGCTGGCTGATCGCCCGCGGGATCCCGCCATACGAAGCACTGTTGATCGCCTCCGGCGGTGTGGCCGTGGGCAGCGGCTTGCTGGTGTTGCCCCGAGGGCTGATGAAGCTGGTGCGGGCGATGGGACACGCGTCATGACCCGCATCCAGCTCGACATCCCGCCTGGCCCCGGCACCCCGGCCCGGCGCAGCGCCCGCACGGCCATCGCGATGCGTCTCGCCGCCGCAGCGGCGGACGCGGTTTCCGCGGCGCCGGCCTCCGCCGTACCCAGCACCGCCCTGCCGGTACCGGATGGCTCGTCGGCCATGCCGGATGGTGGCAAACCACGCGATCTGCGACCGGTGGCGCTGCATCAGCTACTCGAGGAACTCCGGCGCAGTGCCGGGATTTCGATTGGCGAGCTCGCCGCGGCAGTCGATGTGACCGACGCCGACATGTTGCAGATCTTGACCGGCGAAGCACTGCCCGGCGCCGACTTCCTGAATGATCTTCTCGGCGCCTGTCGCGCCACCACCGCAGAACGGGCCATGGCTCACGCGATGCTGCAGCCCGCCCCGCGGGCAGGAGCATCGGTCCTCAGTGCGCGCCGCGAAGCCGGCGAGCGAGCAGACCGGGTCGGCATGACGGGTCGGCACCGCAGCATGGCGCTGCTGTCGGAGGACGAGTTGCGGCTGCGGACACCGGCAGATCTGGCTCGGGTGTTCCAGCTCGTTCTGGATCGGGCGGGTCTCACCGCGGGCCAGCTCGCAATCAAGGCGAAGATCAGCCGGAGTCAGGTCTACAACCTGAAGAAGGAGGGATCCACCGCTGTTCCTCGGAGCCCCGAGCAGATCACCGCGTATCTCACCGCCTGCGGCGTGCCACCTCAGCAAGTCGCGATCGTGCTGCGGCAGTGGCAGCGGCTCGATGTGCTGCGCCGCCAGGGCAGGACGCCGGAGCTCTCGCATGAGCCGCCTGGGCGTCCCGTCCGACACGAGGTCATCCGGCAGCGGGTGATCTCCGGTCCGCCCCGGCTTGCCGTCGGCGAGGAGACGCCGGTGACACTACCGGCGAGGGAAGGGCCCGACCCAGCCCTGCGGGCTACGCCGCTGCAACCGCTGGCGACGGCGGAACCAGAATCCACGGCCAAGTCCGTGGGCGAGGAGGTGTCGGGGGAGCAGTCCCGAAAGCCGCGCGCCCGGTACGGCTTCATCGGCGGCTGGCTCCACAACACCGATGATGAGCCGCACGGTTCCAGGATTCCTGGTTCGGCTCTCGTCGCCGGCCTCGCCAACGTGCTCGTGACCGAGTACGGAACCAGCCGCCTGCTGCGCGCGCTGGTGGCACTGGTGCTGATCATCGTCGCGGCCGTCGTCCTGTTGAACCTCGGCACGACGTCCCTGGTCGCCCACTTCGGCGCGTTGTCCCCGCGGTAGGTCCGTTCAACTGCCAGCCGTGGCCTTGGTCGAGCCCCGATGTCCTTGGTCGCGGCTACGCGAGCTTCGTCGCCGCACTCCGCTGGATCCCCATCCTGCGAACTGCAAATTGCACACGCTGACGGTGGGTTCGCTTCACGTTCAGGGGAGGGCGAGCTCCGACTCGCCCTCCCCTAAGGAGTGGCGACACCGCCGTAGGTGAACGGAGCGTGTCGATCAACCGCCGATCACTAGGCCATTCGGGCGTCATAACGAACCGGTCACGTGCCGTTCGAGGGAAGCGCCCGGCGGGGTGCGGTCCCGGCGGCTCAGAGCCACTATCTTGGTTTTGAAGAAGCACACGGGGCGGGCTTCCGGGGCGATTCCGGAGCCCGCCTTCACGCGTAGTCCGGCGGAGGAGCCGACATTTCGGCGCCGCGTCGCGATCACTGGGTGGAACAAGAAAGGGGAGTGACAATGAGCCGGTAGAGTACGCACTGAAGTTTTCGGAGAACGTCCGAGTCGGGGTCGGGCAGAAATTGAGCGTGGACTTTTCCTTCTCCCGTTCACTCGCGGGCTGGGCTGCGAGCGACGACTACCGAGAGTTGTCGGGGAGCGACCAGATAAGGACGACACGGCGATGCGCGGCACAACGGCGCGTAGTAGTACCTCCACCTCGGCCCTGGCGGGCGCTCTGACGCCGGCCTGCCGATCCACCGACTTCCCGCGGCCACGCCGCAGGCAGGGCCGCACTGCCCTGGGTGGGCTGCCCTCGACGGCGGAGTTCACCAACTCCCGGCTCACTCCCGACGACCGCAAGCTGATCCTGTTCCTGCTGGTCTGCCTGGCCGACGATGATGACGCGCTCACCGAGACTTACCACCGGCTGCTGGCCGTCTACGGCGACCGCGAGGGGCACTGGTGCGCCACCAAGGACGTCCCCAGCCTGCGGCGGCGGGTCGCCAAGTTCCTCGGCAAGGGTGCGGAGACGACGCCGGGCTGGAACCGGATCGTCGACATGATCGAGGCGGTACTGCCGCCAACACAGCGGGAGCAGGTTCTGGCCCGCGCGGCCGCGCTCTACAGCCGCGCGCACCAGCGGGACAAACCGACCCGCGACTACACCGGGCCCGTCGTCCCGCCGGCCTGGGCCGACGAACCCACGGTCACCGTGGAGATGATCCGGGCCGAGCTCGCTGAGTCGGCCGCCGTGCCCGCGTTCGCCGCGCTCACCTGCCCGGCCCCGGGCGCGAGCACACCGGTCACCGCGCCCGCAGCCGGGCCGGTGTCCGAGCAACCGGCAGCCGCGCGGCCTGTCAGCGAAGATCCCGCCGCGCTGTGGGAAATGCTGTGGGCCGTGGTGGACGGGTTCCGGCAGCGCAGCGAGGAGCTTGACCGCGTCCGAGCCCAGCGAGACCTGGCCCGCGAGCAGGTGCAGAACCTGCAGGCCCAGAACTGGCGACTGCGTGCGGATAACCACCGGGCCAGCCGACTCGCCGAGCAACTGCTACGCGAGCAGCACCCCACTGTGCCGCCGGAGACCATCCGGCTGCTGCTGGATGAGCGGCTCGAGAGCGCCGTTTCCCCGCGGCCAGTGAAGCCGCGCACCCTGCACGGCTGACTACCGTCCCCCGTGGCCTGCAGACCTGCACCGGCGGTCACCTGCGGGGGAGTAACCCGCAAGTGAATCGGGGGCTGGGACACTCGTCTCAGTCCCCGATTACTTTCTGTTCACTCGCGCTTCAGTCCCGGCCTGGTCACGGTCGTGTCCCGACATGCACGGGACTGCGGCGGGATTTCGGTTCTACTGGTCCGGAACAAACCGGTTAACGGCCGAAGAAACCGTTGATCGCACGACCATTCCGCACGGTTTCCTCGACCCGATAGCGTCGTGTTTGTGCAGCCCGCACCGGGCTTCACGAACACCGGATCCGTGAATCAGCTGGGAGGTTCACCGTTAATGAAAGAAAATCGTCTTGCGCGTTTGCACGTGCAGTTAGCTGTTGCATTTGCTGCCGCGTCCGCACGAGCACTGGCCGGGCAGGGCGTGGCCAGCCTGCTCGTGCAGCTCCAAGCCGGGTCGGCGCCGGCCCATCAGCTCCCGGCGTGTGCCGCACGACCGGGGATCTCGCCGTCGGCGAGAGCACACGGGCTGCGTCCGCAGTCCCCGACCCACAAGGAGGACGCATGGGAAAGCACCGGAAAAAGGAGGCCAGCAGGGGAGGCTGCGCGGTGATCATCATGTTCACCGTGCCGCTGCTCGTCCTGCTGGCCACCCTCGCCGACCAGGCTCGCTCCCTGATCGGCTGATGCGGATCCCCTGCTAGAAGAACCGCCTCACCGCGGGGTCGGCACCACAGCTCACACCAGGGCCGGCCCCGCGCCGCTCAGTATGTCACCCCATCGCCCGCCCACGAGGCCCTCGCGGCCAGGCGTGCCCGAACGCACTGGACGGACACCCTTATGACGCACACGCACACCACCGACCGACGCCCCCGCCACGACCACCGCGTGGTCGCGGCCCGGCTCCGCCTCGGCGCAGCCCGGCCCGACGGCCGGCCGGTCGGCGAACGCGACCGCGAAGTCCACTTCCTCGCTCTTCCAGACGGCACACCCACCCAGTTGCAGCTCACCACGCTCTGCGGACAACACCTCAACCGCGAGGCCGTCGAGCTGATCGACACCATCACCGGGATGCCCTGCGCCCTGTGCCTGGCCCACATCCCCGGCCCCCCAGCCCAGCGGGCCTGACTGCCAAACACCCCTCAGCGGCCGCCGCCGATCACCATGACGTCGATGGCGGACGGGAGGGCGGGGTGACGCGGTGGCCTTTCAGCCCAAGAACGGCGGCCACCCGGGCTGAGGGAGCTGTTCACGAAAGCTGGCCAGGAGCCAGCCGTGCGAAACGCGGCGGGCCACGAGCGGCCACTGGGGCTGTGGCGGGTGCTCGGCGCGGAGCTGCTTCATCTCCTGGCCGTCGACCGTCATCAGCTCGCCTGGGCTGGAGGCGTAGTCGATCAGCAGCACGCCTTCGTGCTCGACGTCGATGGGCCGCGGCCGTGTGCTATGCGCCAGCTGCCTTCCGCGTACGTCATCGAAGCTGTCGAGGAAGTACGTCGCGTAGAAGTTCCATAACGGGTGGTCGGTGTCGACGGAGGCCAAGTCGGCGGCGACCTCGTCGCGGCCGTCATCGGGAACCTCGAGCACTCCGAGCTGCTGGGCGCGGACGATGAAGTGCTGCGCGGTGGCCAGCCGTAGCTCCGACGTCGAGACCCCCATCGCCAGCGCCCAGTTGCGATCGTCCAGGACGACGTTCACCCAGGCGTTGACGAATTCGGCGGCCGTTCCCTCGCCGCGGCCTGCCGCAACCTCCGCCGCGCTCTGCGCATCACTGGTCATGAGCCGACCACCAAGACTCGGCTGCGGGCGCCGGGAGTGAAACTGCTGTTCATGGGGGTGGAGTGTGCCAGCAGGCACCGACATTTCCGTGCATTGTGGATCCGCTCGCAGGAGAGCGCGGTTGCTGTCCAGGTCGAGTTCACCAGTCGCTGGTCCGTCGTCGCTGCTTCGCGCTGTTGTTCTTGGGCTGGCGCCAGCCGCGGCGGCGGGCCCTTCTCCTTGATCGGGGTATTTACGGCCGGTAGATACCGTCGTCAGCAAACATCGCCAGCACCATCTCGTCGTCGTCGCTGGTGTAGACGGACATGCTCAACGCGGTGGCATCCCTGTGCTCGTCCAGCCAGGTCGCCGCGGCACGCAGTTGGTCACTCTGCAGTCCGCCGGTGAAGCTGACCTGGATGATCGTCGTCTGGCCGGACGCCGGTTCATGCACCCGGACGGCAACCTCCGAACGTTCGTCCTCTCCGGCCGCCCGGAGCACGGGCTTGCGCTGGCGCTCACTCATCCGCGGACCCTAGCTGCGATCAGCGCCGGACAGGGGCAGGCACGACGTGCGTCAGGGCACCGCCGTTTCGTCCTGGACAGCAGCCGGACGCCGTCAAGGGCGCGGCCCTTTTCAGTTTGAGCGCAGCGCCAAGGCACCGCTTGCGACCCGGCCTGCTCGACCATGCCAACGCCGCTGAGTTGTCTGCAACCACGAGCGGAGACCCCCAAGGACCAGCACTTTCGCAGCTCAGGTCCAGGGTGATGCTGGCACAATCCCTAATACACAACACTCTGGAGATCGCAGGTGGACGCCCCAAGCCCGGAGAGGGGTAGCAACAACTTCTATATAGGGCATCTCAGATGCGGTGAAACTGAACTTTCGCCGATACTGGGCCGGTGCCCGACGAAGCCGAGTACACCCAGCGCGCCGAAGAGCGCATCCGGGAAGTCCTCAACGTCGAGCACGCCGTCGTCCCCCTCGAGCTCGAAGCCCGCATCAGCGAGGCCGGCTACGCCGACTCCGGCATCAACATCAACCCGCACCACATCTCGAATGCACTGAGGAACCTCGTCGCCCGCGGCGAGGTTCTCCGCACCGGGCCGGTGGCCAGCCGCGGCGGACACCAGATCGAAACGATTCAGCCCGCCGACCAACGTCGCCGCAAGACCGCGATCACCCACGCCGCCGCCCGCAAGCGGCTCCTCTATGGCCGCTACCTCGGCTGGGCCCAGGGCACCGAGCGCTACCGGCACGGTCTCATCGGCCCCGCCGGCGAGGCTGCCGTCCGCGGCGGGCTACTAATGTCCGGCGGGATCCAGCCGTTCCGGCCCGACGCCGGCGAGGTAACCAGGCTGCTCGGCACCGACCTGCCGGGACCACTCGACAGCGCTGGCATCCACGTCCCGCTGCTTGTCGGAGAACTCGGTGAGCCGATCGTCGTCATGATCGAGATCAAGAACATCCGAGGCTGGATGTATCCCAGCTCCGAAGAGGTCTACCAGCTGCTCGATAAGGCCTGCGTGCTGCAGACCGCCCACCCGGATCAGCCAATCCTGCCGGTATTTGTCTGCCGGAAGGCCCAGGATCCCCTCTTCTGGATGGCTCAGCAGCTCGGCTTCATGGTCATCGACCTCGGCATCCAGTTCGCCGGCGACGTCGAGCAGGCCTCACTCGACGAGATACGTAACGAACTCGCCTTCTCCGACCTCCGAGTCGGCGCCGGCCCCAGCGTGCGCGTGCGCGATCGGTTCCAGAAGACCGTCCCGAAACACGGCACCCGGTGGGCGGCGGACTGGCGGAAGACTGTCGCCAACCACCATCTGGTCCACTACATTCACGAGCTGCGCTACGCCAAGGGCTACGAGCGCAACGTCCTCATGCAGGAATTCCGCCAGTTCGTCAAAGACGCTGGATACCGAGGGTTTTAGCCCATGGATCACGTGATCGCCACCGCCCAAGCCGAACGCACCGCCATCCTGCGCCGCCACCACACCGACGCGTGGCTAGCCGAACGCAGCCGGACCGCCGCTGGCGGCGACAATGCCTGACCCGCAGACCGGCGACCTGGACCCCGACGCCGTGCTGGCCGCCTACGACCAGATCACCGACCTGGTCACTACGATCACCGACGACGTGCTGAGCCAGGTCCGTACCGAGCCGACCGACTCCGGACCGAGGTGGCGGGCGGCACTACAGCCCGCGACCGACGAGGGCGCGGCCGCGGTGCTGCGCGAGACGCTCGACTGGATCCGCGAGATCCGGAGCATGGCGGCCGCCGCCGAACGAATGGTCACCATGGCGCTGGACAGCGCCCCGCCCGCCGCCACACCCAGCACGGCCGGGCCGGCCCCCGAGGCGAGCCCGGCGGGGATCGACGCCGCGGCGATCGCCGCGCAGCTACGGGCCACCGAGACCGAAGACGAAGGCGCCGCCTACCTCGAGCGCCTGCAGCTGGACCGCGACGGGCTGCTCGCCGTGGCCGCGGCGCTGCAGCTGACCCGCCTGGACAACGTGCGCGGTCAGGCCGAACTGCGGCGCCGGATCCTGAAGCAAGCGATCGGCGCCCGGCGGAAGTTCGACGGGCTGGCCAGATGGTGATCTTCGGCTCTGTGCTGTCGCCGCGACGGTCGTAATCGCTACACCGAGAGCGCAACCACCCGACGCGCCGGCCGCCCGAAGCGTCCGTCGTGTTGTTGTCGGATTTGTGTCCAGTGGACAGGTCCAGAACGCAGAAAGCCCCCAGCCGACGGCTGGGGGCTTTCTGCGACTTGATCAGGGCTTGACAGGTTGGCGACGACGTCTCGAACTCGAGCCTGGATGGACCGCGCGGAACCTCGACTGGCCCGGCCGGCCATCACCAGTTGCGCAGGCCCGCGTACTTGTTGCGCGCGGCGATCGCCTGGTTGAGGATCCGCTCGCGCAGTTTCGTGTCGCTGAGGCGGCCGATGCGGGTCATGCCCAGCTCGGCGGCGACGGCGCGCAGGGTGTCCCGGTCGAGCTTCTGCTCGGCGAGGTAGTTTGCGCCCTGCTCCACGGTGGCAGCTTCCCGTAGCCGCGCGGCGATCGCCGCGGCGGAGGGCACGGAACCAGCGGCCTCGATCGAGCCGGACCGCTCAGCCGCGGCCGACGTCTTCGCGACGGTGGCCGGGGCGACGTCCTCGTGCGGCCGGCTGGCTCGACGTTTCTGCTCGGCGCGGATTTCGTCGTGGGTCCGCGTCGACAGCAGCGGATCCCGCAGGGCCAGGGCCAGGTCGTCGTCGGTGGCGTTGCCGATGCCGGCGGCCTGCACGCGGTCCTTGGCGGCGGGGTCGCGGGGACGCTCGATGGAGATGACGTGTTGCTCTTCGCCACCCACGGTGACCGCCGCGGCATGGTCCTCGGGTGCGAGCGCCTTGCGGTTGTCCTCCGGGACGAGGTGGACGTTTAGGTCGGTGCGCGACATGTCCCGCAGGACCCGGCTGACCTCGTCGTGGTCGACGTCCGGCAGGGCCTTGCGGACGTCGACGAGCCCGACCCAGCCGCCGTCCTCTGTGGCCAGCTTGGCGACAGCGTCCCGGACCCGGTCCTCCGTGGACACCGGTTCGGCCGGGGCCAGCGCCGTGCGCGGCGTCTGCTGGCCTTCGCGCAGGCCCGCCGCGGAAGCGGCCTGCCTGCGGCGGCTCTGCTCGGCGCGGATCTCCTCGATCAGCTGGGAACGCGCCTCGGGGGCGTAGAGGCCGTGCTCGAGTTCCTGGTCGCTCGCGTTGGCCACGCCGATGGCCCGGACGTGGTCCGCGGCGCCGTCGATGCAGGGCGGCTGGATAGCGATCAGGTGTCGCTCTTCGCTGCCAACCTTCAGGGCGCCGGCGCGGTCGGCGTCAGTCAGGGCCTTGGCGTTGGCCGCGTTGGCGAGCTGGACGTCCGGGTCGGCGCGCGCGAGGTCGCTCAGGACGCGGGTGACCTCGTCCGGGTCGACGTCGTCGCCGACCAGTTCGCGGACCTTCGCGATGCGCACGAAGTCGCCCGGCTCGGCGGCGAGCTGGCGGACCGCGTCGCGGATCCGCTGCTCGGTCGAGACCGGTCCGGGTGCCGGCGCCAGCTCGCCGGCGTCGGAGACGGTGGAAGCGGGCGTGACGAACGAGTGCGGCGAGTTCGCGAGCTCGTGGAAGGCGGCGCGGATGCGTTCTTCGGTGGACAGCTGAGGATCCTGGGCGGGCGACGCGGCCGCGGGCAGCGGGGGCTCGGCCGTGTCGGCCGCGGTGTCGGTCGGCTGCGCGGGGGGTTCGGCGGGGTCGAGGTAGCGGAACAAGCCGTCGGGGCCGTGCAGAGAGGAGCCCCAGGCGCGGGCGATCTCGTCGGCGCGGCGGGTCCAGGCGTCCCGCTGGTCATCCGGTGCGGCGTCGAGCATGTCCTTGAGCGAGCGCGGGTCCTTGTCCTGCAGGGGGTCGAAGTAGTCGGCGATCAGCTGCTGCAGCTCCGCGTCGTCGGCGGGGTCGGGCAGCCTGTGCTTGGAGAAGCGGCCGCTGGTCAGGGTGCGGCGATCGGGGCGGTCGGATCGCGACCTGTTCGGCATGTCCGGGCTCCCTTCCTGCGGGCTTTGGTGTTCCTCGGCTCGGGTCGTGTTGTCGGTGGCGGGGCTCCCCGGAGCGGGCGAGGCCGGGTTGGCGGATCCGGGTGCTGCCGTCGGCTCGCCGGTGAGGAATTCGCGGCTTCCGGCGTCCGGGCTGCCGCTGTAGGCGTCTTGCACGGAGGTCTGCGCGCGCAGCCCGGCGCGCAGTTTCTGCGCCGCGGCCGCGGCGATCTCCCAGTTGGCCATCGCGTCCCGGACGGCTTGCGCGGCGGCGATGACGCTGCTTTGCACCTCGTGCACTGAGGCGAGAGTGTCCCCGCGGACGCCGTCGGCGTGCAAGGCCGCCGCCGACTGCTGGCAGGCCTGGACCAACGCGTCGGGGTCCGGTGTGACCGCGGCGATGCCGTCGTGGGCGGTGAGGCAGTAAGTGCCCAGATTGTCGGCGTAGTCGATGGCCGCGTCGAGACCGTTGATCTCTCCGGAGTGGACGGTTTCGGCCGCGGAGTTTCCGGCGTGGGGAGAGGTCGGCGGGGTACTCATCGGTGATCTCCTTGTCTGCTGTCCAGGTGCGGGCACGGTGGCGGGTTCGGAATCTGGCTTCCTATCGAGCGAGGCGGGTTGTGACGTGCTGCTGGTGGGCGGCCCCGGTCACGTCCCGAGCTGGACGTCGTAGTGGCGCGCGAGCGTGCGGAGGACGTCGCACGGGGAGGTGGCGGTGCACTCGGTGGTGAACTGGCCTTCCCATTCCCCGGCCCAGGCACCGGCGCGGACGCTGCACGCCGGGCAGCCGACGTCGGCGTCGGGGTAGCTGCAGGTTCCGTGCTCGGCTGCTTCGTCGCATGCGCCTTCGGCGCATTGCTCCGGGAGCAGCAGGCTCGGGGCATGTGCGGCGGTGTGGCCGAGCAGCTGCGCGCGGTGCGGGTGGTCGTGGTCCCAGTGGTCGCTGGCGAGGATCGCCTCGCAGATCCGCACCGCCAGGTACGGGTCGGGCAGCAGGCGGGTCAGCGCGGGCAGCTCGTCGGCGGCCGGGGCGAGCGCGGCAATTTCAGCGTGCTCGGTGTTCTGCTCGAGTGCGACGAGCCATCCGCAGTACGGGCAGCGCCCGGTCAGGTATCCGGAGCCAAACCGCGGGTTCGTCCGGTCGAACGTGCCCCAGGCGGGCGCCACGGTGGCGGCACGCCCGCACAACGTGCCCACCAGCCAGCCCGGGCGGCCGGCCGTAAGCGCGGCTTCGGCCTCCCAGCGGGCGACAGCGTGCTGGGCGCCGTTTGCGGCGCCGATGACGTAGGGAGCGTCGGGCAGCGTGGCGACATCGGCGGAGAAGCGGGTGGTGTGTGGTCGGTTCATCGCTGGTGGACCTCGAATTCGTAGGTGTCGTGGACGGCGCGGGCGATCAGGGCGGCGGTGAAACCCCTCGCTGAGCAGCTGGGTGGGGGTGGCGGAGGCGAGTTCGGCGTGCATTCGCTCGATCTCGCCGGCGGGAACGCGGCGGTTCGGGCGCCGCTGGTGTCGACGAGCCTGAGAGCCTGGCCCAGACCAAGGATCGCGGGGCGGGTCATCGGGGCTGTCCCTGCCCTTGCTGCTGTTTCTGCTGCTGTGCTTGTTTGCGGGCGCGGCGGGCGGCGTTTTCCTGTTCGGCCAGGGTGGCGTGCCAGGCGCCGGAGTCGTTTGTGGGCATGACGTTCACGTCCTTCGGAGAAGGTGGCTTGCGGGTTCAGGCGATGCGGCGGGCCGCGGTGAGGTCGAGCTCGTGACCAGGTGGCGCGCCGAAGCGGCCGGTGCGTTCCATGCAGTCCCAGCAGGTCCAGGTGCTGGTGGCCAGGTAGTGCTCGAATTCGTGGCCGCATTCGCTGCAGGTGCGATGGGCCCGCTGCATGGCTTCGATGCTGGCGCGCCAGCGCGGCGTCATCGGGCGGGACGGGATGGCCAGGTCGATGCGGTAGAGCTCGGCGACCTGCTCGCCCCAGCGGCGGTGGCGGAACACCAGCAGTCCGTACGGGTCCTGGCCGCGGCGGCGGCGGAGTTTCTGTTCGTGCAGCTGGCTTTTCGTCACCAGCTCGGCCGGGCAGTCGCCGTATTTCCACCAGGGCAGGCCGTCGCGGTAACCATTACACCAGGTCCACACGCCGTTCCAGAGCTGGATTTCATGCAGCGTCGTGCGCGACATGGTCGCTGTCCTGGGGTTCGGCGAGGGTAGCGGCCAGCTCGTAGCGGGCTGCGGTGTCCCGCAGCCGGGTGGCTTCCTCGGCCCACATCCGGGCGCCGGCGGTACCGGTGGTCATCGCGGCGAGGGCGGTGAAGTGCTCGGCGACGGCGGCCGCGAGCGCGGCACCGGCCAGCCACTGCAGCGCCGTGAGCGGCCGGTCGGGGTCGCGGGTGGTGGCTTCGAAGCGGGCCAGGTTGGCCCAGTCGGCTTCGGCCAGCGCCAGGCGGGCGCGCTGGGCGTCGCTGCGTGTGGCGGGCGGACGGGAATGAGACACTGGAGGCTCCTCCATCGCGAGGTGGTTGGAACCCGGCCGGGCCGCGGGAGTGCTTCCTAGGGCCTTCGTCCGCGCCCCGGCCGGGAGTCTTCGAGTGCTGTTCGGTTGTGGTTGCCACCGGATCCGCGTCGGCCGCTGGGGTTCACCGCGACCGGCGGCTGGTCACCTCGGCATCGCGTCCATGCCGGTCATCTGCGGGGTTCCGCTCGCAGCGGCGGGCTCGTCGGCCGGGCCGTGCGCGAAGCGGTCCAGGGCCCGGTACAGCCGTGCGAGGTCGCGGGTGCCGACGGGCTGCGGGAAGCCGTGCTCGGCCAGGGTGGCGGCGACGGCGGCGATCAGCGGGTGGGTGACTTTGCTGAGCCGGCCGCTCGGCCGGGCCAGCGGGTAGACGTTCTCGGCGTTGAGCACGAGCAGCTCCCTTCGATCAGCTACGCAATGTTTGAGCACGTCACGGTGGCTAGCCACCACGCTAGCAGTCGCATCATCCGGTGGCTAGCCACCTGTGGGAGGATCACCTGTATGCCCAGCAAGCACGCCAACCCGCAGCAGCTGAACGTCCGTCCGCCGGCCGAGGACCTCGCCGCGGCGAAGCGGATCCTGTCCGGCCGCAGCCGTGAAATCCGCGGGTTCGTGATCGCGTGCCTGCGGGCGCTACGCGCCGACCCTGACGGGTTTCTCGGCCAGCTCGACCAGTACTGGCCGCCGCCCGGAGCCGCGACGACGTCCCGCCGCCGCCCGGCGGACCAGCCGGTCGACACCAGCGGCACGTCCCCAGCGACGTCTTCCGCCGACGACGCCTGATCCGGGTCAGCGCGACGCGCCTACGCGAGCCGTAGCCAGCCCGGGTGAATAGGGCGTTATACGTGTCCGCGTGTCCCGCTCATCGCCGCGGCCGCGCTCGGCCCCGCGCCTCATCGGCGGCACGCTGGCGAGCGCGGTCGAGAACTCGCCGCCGCCGCTCCGCCGGATCCAAGCCGGCGAACTCGTCGACAACCACCGCGGCCGGGGCCGACGTCGCCACGGTCACGCTGCGGCGAGCATCAGCGATCAGCTGCTGCTGCAGCGACGTCCGCAGCTCACGCGAGGCGCGGACCTCGGCCAGCGTCTCGCGCACCTGCGCTACCGCGGCCGTTCGCGCCTGCTCGGCACGTCGCTCGGCGGCCAGCTCCGCCACGCACCGGCGGCCGTAGGCGGCGACCGCCTCCGGCGTGATCACGCCGAGCTTCTCGATCGCCGCGCCGTGCACCTCCCGCCGGAACCGCCGGGACGCGGCGGCCTCCGCACGCTCGGCAAGAAGCGCATGCCGGCCGGGCAGCGGGTTCCCGCGGTCGTCCAGCCAGGCCGAAAGCCGGCTGCGCACCCACCCCGCCGGGTGTATAACGGCGTACTCAGCGTGGGTCGATTCGGTCCCCGACCAGCCGGTCGGCCGGTAGCGCAGGGCCCACAGGACGCATCGGTTCGTCCACCCGGCACGCCACCAGCGACGACACACCGATCGGATCGCTCGCGCACTCAGCCGACCCAGAACCGGGTGCTCACGGGCCAGCTCAGCGGCAGCAGCAAGCATCTCAGCCCGCGTGGTCGGGACCTCCGTCGCGAACCGGCCCGCCCTCTTCTTCTCGATGCGGCCGCGAAGCGGCTCAATCTTCGGTTCATCCACCCCGGAAAGCGGCGCTGACCTGTGGAAAAGCTCGCTCGCGCGCGTACGTAGGTAACCAACTTCGATCTTTAACCCTAAAAGATCAAAAGACCAAGAGGGGGTCCAGTTTTTGTCCTCAATGGCCTTGAGCTGGGCGATCTTCTCCCGCAGCTCCGAGAGCGTCATCAGGTAGCGGCGGTGCCGCTGCGCCGGGTCCACCTGCTCGGCGGCCGCGGGGACGAGCAGGCCGTAGACGGCCGCGCGGTTGCCCTCCAGGGGGCTGGCCATCGGGCGGAACTGCGGGGTGCTGCCGGGCTCGATGCGGTCGATCCAGCCCAGGATCCACAGCTGCCGCAGCCACGCGGCCAGGGTGGAGCGCGCCCACCCGGTGGCGGCCTGCAGCCGCGCCCAGGTCGGCCAGGTCTCGGAGGTGGACCAGTCGGCCCAGTTCCGCAACGTCTCGACCAGGGTCCTCAGCCGCGTCTGGGCGTCGCGGCGCAGCTGCTGCACCCACGGCGCCGCCAGCAGCAGCTGCGCCCACTCCGTCGGGCCGTCCGCAGGCCGCACCGGCACCGCAGCCGACGGGGCGGCACCGGCCTCGGCCGCGCCGGCCTTCCCGCCGAACTGCAGCCAGCAGCGGCCGCACAGCGTCGCCATCTCCGGGCAGGTGAACCTCAACGGCAGGTCGCGCCGCAGCTCCGCCACGGCGTTTCCGCAGGTAAAACAGGGTCGGTCGGCGCGCCTCTGGTGCGCGCGCGACCCAGGGCTTATCCTGGACACACGAAATCCCTTGCAGGTGGGATACAGGCCCGGCTGACAACCGGGCCGCCTGAGCGGAAATCGGGCTGGTAACCCGAGAACCGGTCAGTACGGATGACGGCGACTGGTGGTGCAGTCGCCCGAAGCGGATGACGAGGCGAGCGGTGGGCAACCGCTACGCCTCGTCTTTATTTACGCGGTCATCAGCTGCTCCTGGATCGGGTGGGTGTAGCTGATGTCGATGCCCTGCTCACGCAGGTGCTCAGCCATCAAGCGGGCGCAGAAGTCGTTGAAGTCCATACCGTGGGATTTGGCGTACTGCTCCGCAGCTTCGGCCAGCGGGATCGGCACGATCAGCGACTTGCGCTTCCGTGGCCCTTTCCAGGGACGGCCGGTCTTCCGACGTTCCTCCATGTCGCACGTTCTACCGTTTCACGCGCACGAAACACGGGAAGACACGCCGCCCCCGTAGCCGAAATCGGCCAGTGGCGACGCGCTTATCGCGATTCGCCGCGGAAGCTCGCGTTGTTCGGGGTGCGGCGCTGGGCGTCGCGATAGGTGGCTGCGCTGGCCTGGATCAGCTTGCCGAGGGTCTGCAGCTCGGCGATCGCGAGCGCGGCGTTGCTGGCCAGGGCGACGTCGGTTTTGTAGGTGGCGAACAGCTCGGCGGCGCGGCCGTGGACCGCGGCGACGATGCGGCTGTCTTCGGCGGCCAGGTACTCGCAGCTGACGCGGTCGAGCCCGTCGACCGGCGGGTGGGGGAGCTGGTCGTAGGCATCGCTCATGACGGTCCCGCCGCCTCTCGTGCCGGCGGGTTCGGGCGGACGAGGTCGTCGAAGGACCCGACGCTGCTGGACCGGCCTTCGACAACCGAGAGGGCGTAGGTGAGCACGAGGTGGGCGGTGCGGGCTTCGATGCGGGCGGCGCCGGTGACGTTGCCGAGGCCGGCGGCGTGGCGTTGGTTGAGATCGGCTTCGCGGCGGATCCAGCGGGTGCGTTCGCGGCGCAGGACGGCCGCGGCGGGGCTGGGTTCGGCCGGGTCGGGCAGCAGAGTGTCAGGCACGAGGTGGTCTCCAGGTGACGGCGAAGGCCCAGCACCCCGCGGTCGACACCGACGTGCAGGGTGCTGGGCCAGGTGACGAGTGAGGCTCAGGCGATCGGGGTCAGGCCGTGAGGGGTGTCGACGACGTCGGCGAGGATGCGGATGTGGTCGAAGGCCAGCTGGTCAGGCATGGACAGCACGGTGCTGACCGGCAGCCAGCGGGCGTGCTCGGCGTCGGAGCCGGCAGTCGGGGTGGGCTGGTGGTCAAGGCGGGCGGTGTAGACGGTGGAGGCGACCGGTCCGCGGGGGTCGCGGCCGGGGGTGTCGTAGACGCCGACGCGGCGCAGCCGCGCCTGCTGGGCCGTGAGCCCGGTTTCCTCGCGCAGTTCGCGGTAGGCGGCGACTTCGGTGTCGTCCTGGCCCTCGCGCGCGCTGTCGCGGTCGGCGAGGTCGACGTAGCCGCCGGGCAGAGCCCATCGTCCGGCGAACGGGTCGTGGCGGCGGCGAATCAGCAGGACCGAGAGCACGCCGTCGCGTTCGGCGAGCAGGACGACATCGACGGTGCGGGCGACGTCGACCGGGTTGCCCAGGCGGGCGAGGATCGCGGCCCAGATTTCGGGGGCCTGGTGGTGGTTGACCCCGTCGCGCAGCTTGCCGTTGGCCGCGCACACGAGGTGTTCGAAGGCACGGCGGGCCTCGTCTTCGCTGGGCAGGGGCCGGGTGGAGAGGGTGCGGCCGTCGAGGAACGCGACGAGCTGGTTGAACGAGTGCGCGTCGGTCACGGTGGTCATCGCCATGCTGGGTGTCCTCCAGACAGGAAAGCAGATGGGGTGGTGGTGCGGCCGGGGGCGGGCCAGCGCTCCCGGTGCTCGAGGGGCCGCGGTGGTTACCAGCGCAGGTCGCGGCCGGGGTTGGGCAGGTGCTCGAGGGTGCAGGCCGGGCACATCCAGTGCCGGCCGCGGCGGGCCCAGCGCGCACTGACGGCTTCGACGAGCAGGACGTTGCGCTCGGCGTGGCGCAGCACGCCAGCGTCGCTGCCGTCCTCGTCCTGGGCGTGCAGCTGCAGGGGCCGGCCGGTGCCGTCATCGCACAGCGGCGCCGCGCAGCGCAGCGACCATGTCGGGGCCGGGTCGAATCCGACATGGGCTTCGTCGGCGGGCAGCTGGTCCAGCAGCTGCCACAAGTCGGCAAAGGGAACGCTGGCGACGTCGCCGTCACCGGCCCCGACCCGCCACAGCGGGCCGTGGGACAGCCAGCTGGTGCGAGCCCACCACAGCGGGCGCCGCTCGGCCTGGGCGCGGGTGAATCGGGCGCTGACCTCACGGGCCAGCCGGGCCGAGGCCGGGCTGCCGGTGGGGTAGGGCCAGTCGAGGTCGAAGTCGGCCAGGTGCGTGGCCAGCTCGCGGATGTAGGTCAGGGTGGTCGGCCGGACCCGGCCGCCGCCGGGGGCGCTGAGCGTCCACAGGCCGGTGAACGCGCCGTCGGGGGTGCGGTCGGCGACGATGAGCAGCCCGGGCACCGCGGTGGGTTCGCCGTCCCGGCCCTCCGGCGGCGGGGGCGGGGTACGCGGGGCGGGAACGGCACCGAGCGGGGTGGCGGTCGTGGTGGTGAACGGGACGGTGGTCATGGGCGGGAGCTCCTTGCGCGGGTGCAGTGGCTCAGGCGGATGCGGGGGCGGCCGTTGGGCTCGGTGGCCACGGCCGGGGTGTAGGTCGGGCTGTCGTGGATGTGGCGGCCGAACCGAATGGCCAGGGCAGTGACGACCTCGCGGGGCGGTGTGGTCCACTCCGGGGAAGCGGCTGCGGCCTGCCGCAGCGGCGCGAGTGTCGGCTCGAGCCAGAACTCGTAGTCGTTCCAGGCAGCGGCGATGTCGCGCCCGGCCTGCTTGGCGGCCGCCGGGGCCGCGTGGTGCTGGTGCTGCAGGTAGTCGGCGATGTCGGTGGCGCGCACGGTCGAGGGCACCGATCGGTCCTCCCTTCACAGCAGGCCGCGCACGGCGCGCGAGCCGGGGGCGGGGGTCAGTCGTCGCGACTGCGGCCAAGCAGCCGGGAGATGGCGCGGACCTTCCGGCCGGATCCGCCGCATTTCCCGCAATGGCGCCAGTTCTTGCCAGTGGGCGAGTGGTGCCTGCCGCCGCTGCAGTGCGAACAGGAGGTGTGGGGCCAAATCAGGCCGGACACCCCGTAGAGGACGACGACGAGGACCAGGACCACGACGAACCGGGCCGTGGAGTCGAGGCTGTTGAAGGCGTTGAGCAAGGCCGTGAGCATCGGGTTTCCCCCAGCGAGTCGGAGAGCAGACGGGGCGGGGTGATCCCGGCGTCGGATCACCCCGCCCCGTCTGCGCTGTGCGGGTTGGTTGTCGAAGCGGTCAGGCCGCCGGAATTTCGTGGCGCTCGCGGGCGGCGATCTCCTGCCGGTCCTGCAGGACGTTCACGAGCGCGTGCAGACCGTGGCCGATCAGGATCCGCAGCAGCACCACGGAGGCGATCGGGACGACCCGCACCGCCAGCTGCGGACCGAGCACTGCCAGCTCGGCCGGGTCGTTGTGGTGCCACAGGGCCACTGCGACCGGCAACGCCGGGTACAGCAGCAGCGCGGTGAACGCGAAGTCGACGACGAAGATCCGCCGCTCCAGGGCACGGCTGTCCCGATTGATCTCCCACAGCTGGTAGGCGGTGACGCCGTCGAGGTGGTGGGTCAGGGCCCAGTTCTCCTGGATCGCGGCGCGGCTGTAGCCGAATCCGGCCAGCAGCAGCACCGCGACCGCGATGCCGGCGCCCCAGTGCTGCGGGGTGCCGCCGGTGGCGCCCGGCCACAGCAGCTGGGCCGGGGCGGTGAAGACCATCAGGTAGAACACGGCACCGGCCAGGCCCAGCATGGCCAGATCGGCCAGGGTCTGACCGATCCGCAGGTAGTCGGCGTAGCGGCCGCGCAGCCGCGGCCGCAGCCCGCCGTCCGGGCCGGCGGATTCGGTCCCGGCCGGCTCGGCGACGGCGGGAAATTCGGTGGTGGTCGACATCAGAGGATCGGTCCCTTCATGCAGGCGAACGGGGGTCAGTGCGTCGCCGTGAGCGGTGGCCGGGCCGTGCGAGCGGTGGTGGCGAGGACGGCGATGGGCGATGGCCCACCCACGGCTGGTGAACGGGTTGTTGCCTTTCAGTCGGCCTCCGGCAACGCTTCGCTGGTCGTTTCGAGGTACCGGATCGGCTTCCCGAGCCGGGTCGCGTAGGTGATCTCGTTTCGGGTGGACTCGCCGATGTAGCCGCCGACGTTCAGCACGAGTACCTCGTCGGCGAGGTCGATCTTGCGCATGTGGAGCCGGTCCAGGCGCATCTTGGCGTTGGCGATTTCCGGGCCGAACAGCTGCGCCGACGCCAGATCCGCGTCGGACTTCGTGTCGCAGCCGATGGACAGGACGATGTGCCCTTCGAGCGTGAGCCGGAGGTTGGCCGTCCGGAAGGCGTCGCTGAATCGCGTGGAGCCGCACAACACGGTGATCTTCGGTGCGGGGCCGCGGTAATCGCGGACGACGTGATGGTGCTTGGCGCACTCGGTGCTGAAGTGGGGGGAGGACATGTCAGGGCTCCTCGGAGAAGGCTTGGTCAGCAGTGGTGAACGGCGTCGGCGGCTCTACGGGTTGGTCGCTCTGCAGCAGGGCGAGCCGGGGCGTCCTGGCTCGCATTCAAGAAGGGGTGTTCAGGCGGCTTGCGCTGCGCGGGCGAGCTGGTCGTCGGCGGCTTCGTGTTCGGCGGCGTTCTCGCCGTCGGGGCGGCGGGAGACGGCCAGGGCCAGCCGCTGCGCCAGCCTGGTGTCCAGGCCCGCGAAATCGGCGTGGTCGATCAGGACGTTGATCCGGTGGGCCAGCACCCAGCCGGGCTGGTCGATCTGGCCGGCCATCTGCTCGAGCACGGCCCGGACGTAGGGGTGGGCTTCCAGCTCCGGCACGGTGACCGTGCGGGGCGTGCGGTGGGCGCGGGTGGCGGCGACGTCGGCCAGCAGCGCGGCGAGGCGGGCGTCGTCGCGGTCGGCGGCGATCAGCTCGTGCTCGGTGACCGGGTGGTGCACCGAGCTCGACAGCGTGGCCAGCTCGGCGGTGGCTTCGGCCAGTGTGGCGAGGATGCGGGCGTCCTCGGTGTCGTCGTCGCTGCGGGTGAACGCGGCGACCAGGCCGTCGACGAGGTCGTCGAGCTCGAGGTAGCGCAGCTGCGGGTCGGCGGGGGTGTCGAGCGGCTCGCGCACGGGCATGGTGGTCGTGGTGTTCAAGGCTGGGCTCCTTCGCGGGCGTGGACGGACTGCCGGCGGCGTTCCCAGCACGGCAGCCCGGGGTCGTGAGCAGGGGTTTTGTCGGTGTGGGCCGGTAGGGTCTGCCGGTATGAGCGAGGAGTTGGTGTTCTCCCACGTGGCTGGGGCAGCGTTTCGGGACGAACGCGAGATCGACCGGTTCGTCGCGATGAAGGCGGTGTTCAACGTGCTGGGGCCGCCGTCGATGGATCGGCGCGGGGCGTTCAAGGAAGGCCACATGCACTGCTTCAAGTTCTTGCGCAGCGGCTTCTCGGACTCGCAGCATCACGTGAAGGAGCAGCGGCGCCGGATGCTGTTGTGGGCCACCAAGGGCCGCGCCGAGCGGGGCCAGATCGAGGACTGGTCGCGGTTGATTCAGGCGATCGAGGAGATGTGGATTCTGGCGGGCTGAGCGCAGGTTCTGTGACGACCGGGCGGCCGCCCCGAAAGGTCCGGTGCGGACTTTCGGGGGCGGCCACCGGTGTTTCAGGCGGCGCGGCGGCCCTCTTCGGTGAGGAAGTAGCGCACGGCCTTGCCGTTGCCTTCCCGGTCGATCAGCCCCATTTCCCGCAGCTTGCCCAGCAGCGTGCCCGCGTGCCGGGCGGTGCAGCCGATGGTGTCGGCGATCCGGCCGGGCTGGTCGAGCCCGGACGCGATCGCCCCCAGCACGAGCCGCAGCGACTCGTTCACCGCCTCCGCGGCAACCGGCTCCGCGGTGGGCTGTGCCGGTGCCGGCGGCGCGGGCGGCATGCCGATGGTCGGCGGCAGCGGAGCTCGTGACCCTGGCACCGGCCGCACGCCACCGGCGCTGCCGAACGCTCGCGGCCTCGTCATCAGCGCGGACGCCGCGCCGCCGGCACCGGCGTCACCAGCCGCTGGGCGGGGCTGGGTGACGCTGAGCTTGGCGGCCTCGCTGCCGGCGTCGAGCTCAGCTGCGCGGCCGCGGGCCCGGGCGAACCACTCTTCGATGAGCACGACGTTGTCCGGGATCGTCCGGTCGCGGCTGCGCTCGCCGGTGGTTTCGTCCAGGGGGTAGGCGTCGTCCTGGTCCGGCGCCCACAGCCCCTGGTAGACCGCCTGCCGGGCCTCGGGGTGATCGGGTTTCATGACGTACCCGACGCCGGGCTTGCGGGGCAGGGTGTTCAGGTCGAACGCGTCCGGGCCGGAGGCGGCAATCCGCGAGCACGTCGCGTCCTCGACCCGCAGCCCGATGCCGTTGCCGGATTTGAGGAACGAACGCAGCGCGGTGTCGTGCCAGGTCTGCACCGACGGGTCCTGGTCCGCGCACAGGCACCCGATCCCGATCTTGTTCGCCTCCCGGAACAGGCTCTTCCAGCCCTCCTTGTTCTCCTTGGTGATGTTCAGGTGGGATTCGTCCATGATCACCAGCACGCCGGGGTAGTCCCGCGTGGGCCGGAACTTCCCGCGCAGGTGCGCCGGCTTGTTCGTCTCCCGGTACCGCTGGATTTCCTGCAGCCGCGCAAGCGCCAGATCGGCTTCGTCCCGGCCGTAGTGCTCGGTGTTGTCCCACAGCAACGGGCAGGACTCGCCGTTCTGCCCGTCGATGTGGATGACCTTGATGACCCCGGTCCACATCGCGCACAGGCCGATGATCTCCAGCAGCCGCGACTTTCCCGTGCCGGGGGAGCCCACGACCAGGCCGTTGAGCATGCGGCTGGCGTTGAACAGCCGGTAGGTGGCGGTGCCGCGGCCGTCGACGTAGGGACCGATCGGGACGAACCCGCCCGGCAGCAGCGCCGGGTCGGTGAAGAACGCCGCGCCCTTGATCGGCTGGGCCAGGATGACGGTGAACTTGACCAGGCCGGGCTGCTCGATCTCCTCGCCCTCGTCGTTGGTTTCGGTGTAGGGCTCGGCCAGCAGCCGGACAGCCGGGATGCCCAGAGCGGTGGCGATCTTGCCCAGCACGGCGTGGACGTCGGCCAGGGACTGCTTGCCCGGGGCCAGGCGCAGGACGTACTCGACGCCGTGGTCGAATCGCTCGCCGGCGATCAGCGCCGACCCTGGCAGGCAGTAGCCGGTCTTGCCGACGAAGTCGGCCCACAGCTTCGGGAACTTCGCGATCGTCGCGTCGTCGATCTCGACCGGCTCGACGGTCTCGGCGGCCGGTTCTGGCTCGCTCGCGGCCCGCAGGTCGTGCTGGTGGTGGCGCCACCAGCGGGCGCCGAGGGAGAAGTCGCCGATCATCGCCAGGGCCAGGCTGCCCCAGTTGACGCCGATCGCCACGGCGAGGGTCATCCAGGCCGCGGCGGCCATGCCGAGCAGCCCGGTCCACAGCTGCCAGCCATCCAGCAGCTGCCGGCGGTGGCGGGCGATCCAGTAGCCGAGCGCGCTGGTGCCGAGCACGCCCAGCCCGGTCAGCAGGGCAGCGATCCCGGCGGCGTTCTGCGCGGCCTCGCGGATGACGAACGCGAACCCGATCAGTCCGGCGGTCAGGTAGTGCGGCAGCAGCTGCGCGCGGTTGCGGCGCTCGATCTCGGCCAGCGCCAGCCGCTGGGCCTTGGTGCGGGCACGCCGGGCCGCCCGGTTGCCCGGCTTTTCCGCCGGGTCGGCGGTCGCGGTGTGGTCGCCGGCGACCTGGTCGGGCAGGGTGGTCATCAGGGTCTGCACGGCCTGGGCCAGCTCGCGGGCGGTCTCGTCGAAGCTGCGCTCGATGGTGTCGAGCGGGTTGCCCTTGCCCCGGCCCGGGGCGTTCGGACGAGTGGTCGTCTTCACTGGGGTTCACTCCTCGGGTTGGGGATCGGCTGCAGAGCCGGTTCCGCACCGACCTCCGCACCCGAAGGCCGCGGGGCCTGCGGGTGCGGGTGCCGGAACAGCGCCGGTGCTGGTTAGACGCCGTTGGTGACGAACTCGCGGCTGCCGGCGTCGGGGGTGGCCGCGTAGGCCTCCTGCACCGAGGTCTGCTGGCTCAGACCGGTGTGCAGCTTCTGCGCGGCGGCCTGGGCGGCTTCCCACTGGGCCAGCGCCTCGTTGACCGCCCGGGCGGCGGCCACGACGCTTTCCTGCACCTCGGCGACCGAGGTGAGGGTCTCGCCGCGGACACCTCCGCGGTCGAGGTCGGCGTTGGCCTGCTCGCAGGACTGGGCGAGCGCATCGGGGTCCGGGGCGGCGGCGACGATGCCGTCGTGGGCGCGGGTGCAGTAGTCGACCAGGTCGCCGGCGTACTGGATGGCCTGGTCCAGGCCGGTGATCTCACCGTTCACGATGGGGTACTCCTTGCCTGCCGCGAACTGCGCGGCGTGGGGGTTCACTGACGGGAAGGGAATGACGTTGCTGGATTCGGCCGGAGCCGAGGGCTCCGGCGCGGCGGCTGCGAGGTCGTTGTTCTCCTTTCCGGTGCCGGGTTCCGGGTCCGCGCTGGACGCGGAGCCGTGGTCGGTGGGCTGGGCGGGCTCGCCGCTGGCCGACGTCGTCGGGGCGGCCGGCATCGTGCCCGCGCCGGAACGGGCTGCAGCCTGCATCTCCTGCTCGACGAGCGCCTGGACCTGGGGGGAGGCGTCCTCGTAATGGCGGTAGATGTCGGCGATGTCGAGCTGGTCACCGTGACGGCGAGCCAGCACCGCCAGCGCGTCGACGTCCTCCAGGCCGGGCACCACGGTCAGGCCCGCCCCCGGGGTGCGGCGGACGATGTCGAGCAGGTCCGCCCGGGCAGTGAGCGGCAGCGTGTTCAGCTCCTGCATGGTGACCCGGCCTATGCCGGGGCCGGTGACACCGGCCATGGCCCGGTGGTAGATCTCCGACTGTTCCGCAGTCATCGGGTACGGCGCGCCGGAGGTGGCCGCGGCCACCTCCGGGGACTCCGCCCGCGCGGCGACGTCCGGTGCCAGTTCCCGGGCCCTGGCCCGGGTCGCGGTTCCCGGCGATGCCGGTGCCCCGCTGCGGTGGGTGCCCGGCGACGTCCACGCCTCCGGCGGGGTGGTGCGCGGGGTCCGCTGCGGCAGCGGGCTGCGTTGCGGCGGCGGAGTGCCGCTGTCGGCCTGCGGCACCGCAGCGAAGAACCCGATCGGCGCCGGTTCCTCCGCCCGCCCGGCGGCCGCCGGAGCGGGGTCGCCCGCCGCAGGGACGTCGTTCGCGGCGTCGGCCGACGGTGTCCCGGCGGGGGAGACGGGTGTGCCCGCGGCGGTGGCCGCGGGCGGCAGGGGCTCGGCCGCGGGTGCAGCGGTGTCGGCCGGGGTGGCGGTGTCGTTGGGGACAGCGGCGGAGAACCCGAGCGCCTTATCGGTCTTCGCCCGCTGCCGAGCGATGATCTTGGCCGCTTTCCGCTTGGCCTTCTCCTCCCGCTTGATCCGGCGGGCATCGTCCATCAGCTGCCGCTTCTCGTGCGCCGAGGACCAGACGTCGTCGGCCAGCCCCGCGACGTAGCGGCGCAGGCCCGAGGCCGGGGGCGGAGCGCCCGCGGCGGCGCGCTGGCGCATCCGCTCCATCCGGTGTTCATGCCGCGGCGGGGTTTCGTTGCGCCACCGGGCGGTGGTGTCTTCCCAGAGCCTGATGACGCCGTAGCCGATCAGCAGGCAGAACAACAGCAGCACAGCACGCCTCCTTCACTTTCTCTCGTGGACCGATCTCTCTGCGTCGTGCGATCAGGGGGTCAGGTGAACTGCAGCCAGCCGGCGACGTCGCCGGCGGCGTGCAGCAGCTGCGGGAACGGCAGGACCTGGTTGAGCACCATCAGCAGCATCAGCGCCGCGGTGGTGCGGGAGCCGCGCTCGAACACCCAGTCCGCGTGCAGCGCCACGGCGCGCAGCCCGATCGCCACCCACGCCCAGGCGTGCGAGCCGTGCCGGGACAGGTCCTCCGGCGGCAGGTGCTCGCCGGAGACCGCCCACTCCTTGGTGGCCTTCAGCGGGGGCCGGGAGTCGGTCCAGAAGGAGGGCGGGATGAACTGGGCGGTCAGCAGCGACCACACGTCACGAGGAGCCGGCGGGCCACCGGTGGAGGGCTGATGCGGGGCGGTCATGTCGGTTTCCTTTCCACGATGTAGCGCTGCAAGATCGCTTCGGCCTCGGTGGCGACGGTGGCGGTCAGCTGCGCGAGGACGAGGTCGCGGCGTTCGCGGGTGGTGTTGTTCAAGGCGGTGCGCAGCAGGTCGACCGCGGCGTCGAACTTCGCGCGGGGGTCGCCGTCGGACTCGGCACGCTGCACCCGTGCCCAGTAGCGGGCCTGCCACTTCTGCACGCGATCGGTGCGGCGCTGCTTGACCGTCGACACCGGCTCACGCCCCGGTCAGGAAGGCCAGGCCGTTGGCCGAGATGTTGGCGAAGGAGTCGGTGAGGTTCCGCCCGGTCGGGGCGATCGGCCCGGCGGCGAGGACGAACAGGATCGGCAGCAGCAGGATGGCGACCTGGGCCAGCCGGTCGGCCTTGCGGTCTTTCCAGATGTCGGCGACCAGCACGATTAGCGCCAGCAGCACCAGCGCCCCGGCCAGCGCGCCGACCGGCAGGTGGGTCAGCCCGATCAGCTTGCGCAGCCCCGCGACCAGCCAGCCGCCGACGATGGTCTGGGCCAGCGAGACGCTGAAGATGGCGAACAACAACGAGACGACGTACCACTTCTTCAGCGCGTTGGTCTTCTTCTTCAAGATGAACCACAGCGCCACGGTGAACAACAAGACAACCCAAGCCATGACTGACGCTCCTTTCGTTGGGCAGCACTAAGAAACGGGCACCCCTCACCAAGGGGTGCCACGCGGAAAATTCGGGGTTGGTGAGCCGTCCGACTCACCAGACGGCCCCGAACCCAAGGTGTTGCGTCAGGTTCGGGGCCGTCTGAGGTACGGGCGGATCAGGACTGGGTGGTACTCCCGGCCTCGGTGTCGCGGCGGGAGTTGATCCACGACCGCAGCGTCGAGAGCGCCGGCACCTCGAAGCCCTGCTGCTCGAAGTGCTTCAGCACCACCGTGGGCCCGGGGTGACCGTTGCGGCGGGACCAGGCGTAGGCGGTGTCGGCATCCAGCTTGCCCGGCTTGGCCTTCGACGCCGGCTTCGCCGGAGCCGACGCCGCCGGCGCCGCCTCGGACTTCGCCGCCTCCGCCTTCCGCGGGGCGGCGGCCTTCGCAGGGGCCGCCTTCGGCGGGACGGGCCGGGCGGCCGGGCGCTGCTGGGGCACCGCGACCGGCGCGGGTGCCGGCGGCTTCGGCTGCTCAACCACGCGCGCCGGCGGCATCGCCGCGACCGGGGCGGTGACGCGGTCGGCGACCGGCGCCACCGGCAGCTGCCGCTGCTGGGCTCGCTCAGCCTCGGCACGGCGGGCCTTGGCCGTCGCGGCCGCTTCCGCGGCAGCCTTCTGCGCCCGCCGCTGGTCCATGTACGCCTTGAGCGCCTTGGAGAAGGCGTGCACGAAGTAGGCCAGCACGATGGGGATGAACACGGCCGCGACCGTGCCGGTCCACTTCCACCTCTCCGGCAGGGCGATCAGCGTGCCGCCCCGCACGTCGTGACCGACCAGGTTGAACAGCACGCTCGCGGCCAAGGTCAAGGTCAGCACCGACCGTCCGACGTGGACGTAGGTGCGGTTGGCGCTGATGGCGCCCATGAAGGTGCCGCCGATCGCGCCGACGTCGATCAGGATCGGGAACAGCTTCGCCAGGTTGTCGTTCCAGCCATACAGCCGGGCGGCGGCCAGCATCATCGAGAACGACAGCGCGAACGCCAGCGCGCAGACCACGAGCGTCACGACCGAGACCACGATCAGCGCGCCGACGGTGATGTCGCTGTCCTCGGCGGGCGTGGCCCGGCGGGTGCGGGTGCGCTGGGTGCGCAGCTCGATCCAGTCGGCCAGGGCGTGCCCGGCGCGCTGCCAGCCGGACGGGCCCGTCGGCTGCGGAAGCTTCGGCGCGGGCGGGCGCTTCCAAGGCTCGGCGCGCTCGTCGGCGGTGCGCGGCTTCTGGTTCGGGGGTGCGGGGTGCTCGGTGAGCGGTTGCGCCGCGGCCGAGCCCGCAACCGCGGCCGGCGGGGACGGCGGGGCCAGGGTTGGCGCGGTCGGGGTCGGTGGGGCGGGGCGGCGGTCGACGACGTCGATGGGCGCGGTGGCCTGCTCCGCCTCGGGCACGAACAGACCGGAGTGCAGCTGCCGGGTGAACGCTGCCAGCTCCAGGTCCACCGCCGGGTCGAGGTTGCGGGCATCGGCCATCGTGGGGTCCTCCAATCGGGTCGTACGCGGGGCATCTTGCCGTGCCGCCCGGTGCGGGTGGTGGCGGCGCCCCGGGCGGGGTCGGATCCGGTGGCCTGGGCAGCACTCACACGCGGGGGTTTGGTCGCGCACCCCAGGAGAGGTAGGGGCCGAGACCTCATGTGAGTGCTCCCCCGGTGCCGGAGCACCAGCTTTCGGGGCGCACACAAGGCGCGCCGGGTGGTGTCTGTCCTGTTAGGACGCGTGCAGGGCGGTGTCCAGATTGGCGATGACGTCCCAGGCGGTGACGCTCTGGTCGTCCAGGTCCGAGATCCTGGGGTCGTGCGGGTCGTTGATACGGCAGCAGACGACCAGCGCCTGCAGGGCTTCGCCGCGGACGACCGCGTCGTGATGCAGGACTGCGAGGCTGGGGTGGACGGTGCGCGTGCTCATCGGCTCCGCACCTCGCCGAGGTCGGCGACGAACTCGTCGTCGCTGCGGTACACGGTGCCGATGCGGTGGGCGGGCCGTCGCGCCGCACGTCCGCGGCCGGTCCGGTAGCTGCGGACGGCCACGCTGGTCAGCCAGGCCACGGAGACCAGCACCGCGGCGGCGGTGAGGACCTGGTTGGTGATGGCGGGAAGCAGGCCGTCGACGTCGAGGCCGGCGAGCGGGAACCCGAGCCGGGTGGCGGCCACCGCGGCCGCCACGACGACGGCGGCGGTGCGCAGCGGGTTGCGGGCCAGGCGCGGGCGGAGCATGTTCACGGCGGTCGTGGCGACCGGCGCGGCGGTCAACGTGGTGACCGGCATGGTGATCCAGGACATGAGCAGGTTCTCCCGATTCAGGTGAGAGCGAAGACGATCACCGCGATCAGCATCGCGGCGATGATCACGGCGAACACGCGTCGCGCCCGGCGGTCCGCGACGCTGCTGTCGAACACGAAACCGGAGTCCGCGGCGTCGAGCCGGGCCGAGCTCGGTTCGGGTTCGACGACCGGGATGGGGGACCAGAATTCGGTGACGCCCGCGGCGGGGTTGGTCGGGGCGGCGGTCATCGGGGCCGCCGCCGTCCGAGGATCGCCGGTTCGGCGGGCTGGGTGATCGGCCGGCCGTGCACGTCGCGCAAGGTCTCCTTGCGCGACGTCGCCGCCGTGGTGCTGCTGGTGGTGGTGGGCATGGCGGCTACTCCTCGCTGCCGGGGGCGGCGGTGGCGTACGGCGCGATCAGCGCCTCCCGCTGCTCGTCGGTCAGCTCGGCCCGCTCCGTGGCGCTCAGGCCGCCGCGGACGCCGATCTCGTAGGTGTGCCTGCCGAGCAGGGCATCGGCGAGGCACTCGCCGCGGACCGGGCAGCGGGTGCAGACCTGCTTGGCGCGGGCTTCGACCGCCAGGTTGTTCGCCAGCGGGAAGAAGCCTTCGGCCTGGTCACGGTCGAGGGTGGTGGCGCAGGCGGCCAGCTCGCGCCAGGACCAGCGGATGACCCGGCGGTCGAAGTGGTAGCCCTCGCCAGGGGTGTGGATGGTGGAGGTCACGCGGCCCACGAGGTCACCTCCGGGCGCTCGAGGAACCTGCCGGCGCCGAGGACCTCCGCGTCGGGTGGCTCGGCGGGCACGCCGAGCAGGGCGGCGACCTCGGCCTCGGCCTCGGCGGCCATGTCCGCCAGCAGCTGCGGGTCGGCGATCCCGTCGAACGGGTGCAGCGTGTCGGTCAGCAGGCCCGGCTCGAAGTCGAGCGAGGCGATGAAGCCGGCGGTGCTGACCGGCGGGGCAGCCGGGTCGTCCCAGCAGTCGGTGGCGAACGTGGCGTCCGCCCAGACCGGGTCGCGGGCGATATCGTGGATCGGCATCGAGGGTGTCCTCCTCGTGTGCAGAAGTGGTTGACGTGGGGCCCCGCCGGCCAGGGCGGGGCCCCACGCGCATTTCTCGGGGTGAGCGGTACAGCGTCAGGTGGAGCAGGGTTCGGTGTCCCTCGACCAGCCACCAGCCACCCCGCGCGAAGCGAGACGCTGGTGGCGATCGGCTAACACCGAACGGTGTCGCCCGGTCCTCTCAACTCGCGGCTACGAGCTCGCGAGCAGGACCGCATGGTGGGTGCCAGACGTCGCAGCCGCTTGCGCGGCCGGGCCGCCGACGTCGGCACCGAGGCTTGTATCCGGCCCTTAGGGAGTCGCGCAGAGCACGATCCGCGGCCGCTACCCAACCCCGGCAGGGGTGGCCGCCCTTGACACCTTCCGGTGCTGGCGGTGGGCATGACAGGTGCCGCGTCTCGCGCCCCATAGCTGCTCTCGCGCGACCGGGGCCGGTTCCCATCCGCTCGCACCCAGGCCGGGCGTCTGCGGATCTCGCTCTGGAGTTCTCAAGCTTCACAAGCCCCCTCGGGGCGTAAAGGGGGGCTTGTAATCTGAGATTGCAAGCCCCCTTCGGCTCGCAAGGGGGGGTTGTAGAGATCAAAGTAGATAGCCCCCCTTGAAGGTGTCAAGACCCCCTGAAAGAATTCGCTCTTGATCGACCCTCTCGGCCTAGGACGGATCGCTTGATGGAAGAACTGAAGGACCTGGTCAAAGCCGACTTAGACCGGCTTGCGACCGAGCCTGCCGAGATGCGGGCGAAGCAGGCGATCGAAGCGCTGGGCCTCCACCAGGAGTGGGTCAACGAGTACAGCCGCGTCCGCAGGGAAGCTCTTGGCGAGCTCATCGGCGAGGGAAAAACACCCAACGAGCTGGCCAAGATGCTCGGCATGACGCGTTCTCGTGTCGATCAGCTGCTCACCTCTGGCCCAAAGCCCGAGCGAGCACTGTTCGGCACCGGTGCACTCACCGTCGCAATCGGCGCCAAGTCGGAGTTTCGCCCTGGCGGCACCGGCGGTCCCAACGTCGAACCGTCGGCCGTGCTGTCTGAGCAGGCACTAGCCGCGTTTCACCTGCTCGCCGACGTGGCCGGCGACTACGGGCTCAAGGCCACCTACCAGGTCGTTCCGCCCCCTGGCCTTGTCCAGCTCAATCGTCCCAATCTCGTCGTGATCACCAGCCCCCGCCTGCTCCCCATCGTCGGGCAGGTCCTCGACGCCGACGAGCACCTCGGCTTTGGTCAGAGCAGCAAGGGCTGGTATCTCCAGGACAAGACGACCGGGGCCAGGCTCCGCTCACCCATCGACGACGGCGAGCCGGCGGACTACGGCTACATCGGCCGGCTTCCTCGCCCCGATGGCAAGGGGACGTTCCTGTACTTCGCGGGCATCCACGCAATGGGCACGCTCGGTGTCGCGCACTACCTGGCCGGCCATACTGCCGAGCTCTATCAGCAGGTGAAGACAAAGCGCTGGTCCACGCTGGTGAAATGCACGTTTGACCCTGACACTCGCCAGATCGAGACGTCCGAACTCGCCGCGCCGATCTACACCGACAAGTAAGGGAACCTGCGAGCATGTTCTTCAGCGGAACCACTGTTCCCGGCGGGGCATCGGAGAACGAGGACTGGCTAGCCGCAACTCCAGACCTGATCGTGGTGCTCGACGGCGCCACCGTGCGCACCGAAACTGGCTGTCACCACGGTCCCGCGTGGTACACCCGCAAGCTCGGAGCCGCCATCATCGCCAGTGCGGCCGATCGAAACCTGACGCTCTCGCAAGTGCTTGCCAACGCCATCGTCGAGGTCGCGAAGCTTCATCCGCAGTGCGACCTCAAGCGTCCTGGCGCACCATCCGCAGGCGCAGCCATCGTCCGCCAAGACGGCAACATCCTGCGGTACATCGCTCTCGGCGATGTCTCGATAGTCCTGAAAACCGACGCTGATGTGGAAGTGGTCAGCGACGAGCGCGTCAGCGCCACCGCGCGGGCTGAGCGAGCCGAGGCCGATCGGTACCTCATAGGCGAGCCAGAAAAGGCTGCCGCACTGGTGAGGATGAAGGAAGCCGAGCTTGCCGCGCAGAACCAGGAAGGCGGCTACTGGATCGCCGCAGCGAACCCGGCCGCCGTCGAGCACGCTCTCGTCGGCCAACTCGATATCGCAACGATCACCCAGATCGCAGTCCTCAGCGACGGAGCCGCCCGACTAGTCAAAGACTTCAAGCTCGCCTCTTGGGACGAGGTCATCGAGCTGTTGGCCAGCTCCGGCCCGCATCAGCTCATCAAGCGAGTGCGAGAAGTCGAAGAAGACGACCCGCTCGGCGAAAAGTACCGCCGTAACAAGAAGTCGGACGACGCCACCGCCGTATACGCGAGAATCTGACCACAGCCGCCTCGCGCGCAGCTCGCGCCGGCGCCGGACAGCAACCGGGCCAGGACGATGCCGAGCCGGGCGAGGGCCTGGCGGTTCGGTCGCCGCGAGCATCAAGCTCGACCGAAGTCGGAATCCGGTCGACGACGCCGGCGATGAAGCCGCCAATTGACTGCTGAGCATCGACGGCCAGGCGCCCGCCGACGCGTCCGCCAACCCGCCAGGTCAGCGCCCGCCGAACCAGCCGACCGGCGCCCGCCGAACCCGCCAGATCGGCGCCCGCCGAACCCGCCGACCGGCGCCCGCCAACCCGCCAGATCAGCACCCGCCGAACCAGCCGACCGGCGCCCGCCGAACCCGCCAGATCAGCGCCCGCCGACGCACCCGCCAACCCGCCAGATCAGCACCCGCCGAACCAGCCGACCGGCGCCCGCCGAACCCGCCAGATCAGCGCCCGCCGACGCACCCGCCAACCCGCCAGATCGGCGCCCGCCGAACCCGCCGACCGGCGCCCGCCAACCCGCCAGATCAGCGCCCGCCAACCCGCCAGATCGGCGCCCGCCGAACCCGCCGACCGGCGCCCGCCAACCCGCCAGATCAGCACCCGCCGAACCAGCCGACCGGCGCCCGCCGAACCCGCCGACCGGCGCCCGCCAACCCGCCAGATCGGCGCCCGCCGACGCACCCGCCAACCCGCCAGATCGGCGCCCGCCGACCCCGCAGACCGGCGCCCGCCAACCCGCCAGATCAGCGCCCGCCAACCCGCCAGATCAGCGCCCGCCAACCCGCCAGATCAGCGCCCGCCAACCCGCCAGATCGGCGCCCGCCAACCCGCCAGATCGGCGCCCGCCGAAGTCCTCTGGAGGTTTCACTGGCCCACACGAATTCGCGTCGGGAGCGGAGCCTGGTGACATCGCCGGGCTTACCGCCGCGCGGCCGGAGCGAGTGGCCATAACACGGTTACGAACGGCGCAGCGCCTGCTCGTCGGCGCTTCAGCCGGGAATCGGAACAGGAAGATCGGGCTCACTGAGCGCCAGAGGCCTTCAAAGCGGCCAGACTTCCCCCAAGTCCAAGGCAGGCCACTTCGCCCGCTCCTGGGCGCTCTCAGCCGCTTTCCGGCCCAACTGGTGGCCGGGAGACACGTGTCCACGAGATGGCGTGGGCGGTTTACTCAGATGCAAACGTCTTACCGTCTGTCACGTTCAGTGATCTAGGAACACGGAACTCGGAACACGGCAGAAACTTGACAAGTGCAGCCCTACGCGCGTACGCGCGCAGCGCGCGTGGGCGCCCCAACCCGGAACAACGGAGCGGCGATCTCGGAACTCCGGTGACGTAGACGCTGCGTGAGCGTGGCGCCCGTTCCTGCGCCTCGACTTCCAAGCCAGACGCAACAGCCTCGAACGTGTACCAACGGGACGGCAGCGGCCCGGCGCCCGACATGGACCGACAGGCATGGTCGTCGATGGCGAATTCTCGTGTGCGCGACGCCTGGTGGCCGTCGACGGCGCCAGGCCCGGGGCTTCTGACCCGCCATCGCGGCCGCCGCCGCCCGCAGGTCCCTCGGGCGGTGGGGTGGAAACGCCGTTACCACTCCACCGCCCGAGGCTCGGTGCGCCGCGACAGCGCACTCGGATCAGCCTGCTTGTGCCACGTCTTCAGCGGGCTGGTCGGCCTCGGTCAGTAGGCGAATCAGCTCGGCAAGCTCTTCCGCGGTGAACCGCTCTCGGATGGATTGCGCGGCGATCGCCGGCGTGGATGCGCGGATATTGCGGCGCCGCGCGTGGGTGGTAACGGCGTTTCCACGCGCCACGGCGCGGTAGGGCCGGCCGGCTGCGACGATCTCCTGTTGCTCCGACTCCGAGAGCTCGCCGAACTGGCGAGCCAGCTCGATCTTCAGCTCGCCCCGCTCCAGCGCCGCACGCAGTTCGGGAATGAGCTTGCGCAGCGCAAGGCGCTGAGCGACGTAGACATGGGACTTGCCGATCCTGCGGCCGAGTTCTCGCTGAGAGATCCCGGTCCTGGCGAGAACGGCTTCCATCGCCTCGGCCTCATACAGCGGCGGCAGGTCCCGCCGTTGACCGTTCTCGATCAGCATCACCTCGTACATCGAGTTGACCTGGTCGTTGTTGACGATGATGTCGATCTCGTCGACGCCGGCGCGGCGGACGGCGAGCAGCCGCCGGTTGCCGATGAGGGTGACCCACTCGGCGTTCCGGGCAAGCCGGTCGGCTTGGTCGGGGAATTCAGCGAGGAAGGCCTGGACCGAGCAGACGACGAGGGGCTGGATCACGCCGTGGCCGATGATGGTGTCGGCCAGCGCGGCGATCTCGTCGTCTTCACCAGCGGGACGCTTGTTCAGCGGGTTGACCGCCACCGTCGCGACTGCAGCGGTGAGCCTTCGCCCCGGCGTTTCGGCGCCGATAGCCGCGGTCGATGCCGGCTGGGGGGCCGACGGCGCGGCAACCTCAGGAGTGCCGGCGCGGGTCTCCTCGACCAGGTCTTCCTCAGCGAGCGCCGCGAGGTTGATCCGCTTGCCCATCAGCGGTCACCGGCCGGGGTGGAAACGCCGTTACCACCGTCGCTCGCGTGCTTCGGAACTCCGTCGCTGCTGCCGCCGAGCACCTCCAGCGCGAGCTTGAAGAAGTCCTGCCGTGCCTCCAGCGCAACGCGGTTCTTCGGGTACTGCACGACGGTCATGCCTTCGGCGGAGGCCCGCGTGTGCAGCTTGTAGTGCCGGATGACGGTGTTGAACCGCGGGAAGCGCTTCGCCGCGACGTAGCCCTTCGTCTGCTCCAGGTCGGCCTCGCCGTCCCGTGGATCCCAGTTGTTGATCAGGACGCGCCACGGCTTGCCGAACGGCTTGATGACCTTCTCGATCGAGCGGGCCGCCGGCGAGAAGGCAAGTGGCTCAGGCTCGATGGGGATGATGACGTCGTCGGCCTGCTCCAGGACCACCCGCAGGATCTCTTCCTTGTCCAGCGAACCCGGCGTGTCGACGAAGATGTGGGTGTACTTCTTGATCCGCTTGAGCTTCGACAGCAGCTCCGGGTTGTCGCTGCACTGCTCGAAGTCGAAGGGCAACGCGTCACCTGCGCGGGTTGCCCACTCGAGCATCGAGGCCTGCGGGTCGGTCGAAACTCCCAGGACTGGCGTGTCGTCAGGGGTGCCGCCCATCGTGTCGGCGACCACGGCGGCCAGATTGACGGTGACCGTGGTCTTGCCGACGCCGCCCTTTTGGTTGGCAATGACATGGACGTATGCCATGAAGAACCTCCGTGTGCTTCCCAGGCCGCCATGACGGGCCCGGTACTTCGGAATGTGTGCGCGCACAGGATGGCATGCCGGGTCGCGAAACCAGGGTGGAAACGGCGTTACCACCCGGATCGTCACCCGAACCACGGTGCTCAACGGCGCGAACGCTCTTCGAGGGCGGGATTGCCAGTGCGGTCGCCAAGGACCTGATAGCGCGGTCGGGATCGAGCGCGGCACCTTCACTTGGCTTGACGGCGTGGCGCCGAGCGGCGGCTTCGCACGTCGAGACGCGGGGGACTCGTGACACCCGAGCGCGCTACATCGACGTTCAGGACGAAGACGACGACGCCGGGAACGATGACCGGCATGACGAAAAGTGAGGGGCGCGCCGCGCTCTACGACCTGCCTGCCGTACGGCGTCGCAGCCCGGCGAGCCGCAGTCTTCGAAGTCTCTGCATCGCGATAACCGCGGCCAGTCTCCTGACATCGATCACCGCGGCCCGGGTGGCCCAGCCCGCCGTCTTTCACCGCATCCTCGAGGGTTTCCCTGCCTGGATCACAGTCGTCTTGAAGGCTGTGTCGATAGGAGTACTCGTATTCCCGGTGGTGGCATGGGTGTGCTACGTGCCGGCCTGCCGCCAGTACGACGCCGACTACTACCGTCGCGTAGCCGCTCGACGCTCCGCCATGACGGACGTCGAATGAACTGAAGACCTCGCGGAGCCACGTACAAGCGCGGGGTAGGTCCTCCCGCCGCTGACGTGCCCGGAGTCAGCGGTCGATCATCTCGGCGGGTCGTGCCAGCGTCTCCACCTCGCCGCAGCGCACGCAGTGGACGTGCCGCGGAGCGGAGCCCGACTCGGCGCGCCATTTCCGCCCGGAACTCAGCTTGGGCTCGAGCCCGGCCCTCAACCCGGCTCGTCGAGAGGATCTGCCAGCTCCGCAACCTGGATGCCCGGTCTATACGCCACAGCAGTGCTGTACTTTGGATACAGCACTGCTGTGGCATGGTCATGGCTGCCGAGTAGGGAGTGGATGCAATGACGTGGACCGACGAACCGGTGGCCAACGGGTTGCGCACGGATCACCCGTGGCCGAACCTGCCGTTCGTGGACGACGGGCACATCCCGATCGAGGACCCGGACGCGGTTGAAGGTCTGGGGCGCGGGGCGGGCGGCGGCCTGTGGGGGCGCTGCGACCGCGACACGGCCACCGGGGAGTGGGCAGCCTTCACCACCGACCCGAAGAACCACGACTTCGCGTGGGTGCTGCGCTTTCACCCCGAGCATGGCCTGTCGGTCCTGCTCTATCGCGACGACGACGGGGCCGGCGCCCACGACGAATGGTTCGGCGACAAGGCCCTGATGACCCGCCTCGGCGGCTACTGGTGGGACGGGACCACCTGGTACCGGCCCCGCCAGGTGATGAACTGGGCCACCGAGAGCTACATGCGCCGCCCGGTGTCACGGCCCACGGTGATCACGGCGGCCGACCTGCTCGACGACAGCTGCCGGCCCGAGCGGGGCACGGTTGCCAAGATCGTGGGATTCACGCCCGGCCCGCCGGTGCCCCCGCAGCAGTGGCGCCACGACCTGGCCCGCTGGGCCCAGCACCGCTCCGACCGTCCGGGTGCCCTGGCCCTGGAGCAGTGCGTCGTGACGCTCAACGCTCCCGAGCTGGCCGAGTCCGCGCTGCTCGGGGTGGAGGAGTTCGCCGCTGAGGCCGGGATCGCCGCAGCGACCCTGCGCGCCTACATCGCCCGCGACGAAGCCGACATCCCCGAGCCCCAGGTCACCGACGGCGGCCGCAAACGATGGTCCCGCCCGGTCGTGACCGACTGGCTCGAGCAACGCCGCCGCGCCCCGGGCAACGCCGCCGCCGTCCTCGCCGGCAACGACACCGCCGACGAGAACGCCTCAGGCTCGATCTCGCCGGCGTTGCGGCGGCTGTGGACCCGGTTAACGACCATGCTGCTGCGCGAGCTGTGGGAACAGCCCGCAGCCCGGCGACGCTGGTCCCGGCCCTTCCGCAACGAGCAGGCCGCGAACGACCTGGCAGAGCAGCTGGGCTGGGTCGCGGCGGTCAATGCCGACGCCGCGATCCCGGTCAACGACCTGGCCTGGATGATCCAGCAGGGCGTGCTGTGGGAACTGCAGCGCTTCCGCGACACGATGTCGGTGGTCGGCCACGTCAGCCTGACCCGCCAGGCCGGGCACGCGCTGGGCTGGTTCATCGAGCAGGCACCCGGCCGGGTTCCCGCCCTGTTCGGGGCCATCGTCCGGCACGCCAAGGACGACCTGGACATCCCCGCCGACGTGGTCGAGAAGTCCCTGCGCCAGTCCCTCATGTCCCACGGCGGCATGCCACCAGAACGCGTGGACGAGTTCTTCGCCGTGACGTTCCCGCCGCAGAAGTAGCCATCTGGCCACCCGAACGGTGGCAGCACGGACCGGTGCCTGCTCGTACCGTCGATTACGAGCAGGCACCGGCAGGTGCCGCAACGTGTGCACGCGGGAGGGCGACGGAATGCTGGTGCGGGTGCAACCGGGCACCGGGTCCGCTGCGCACGGCCTCTCCGGCGCCGAGGCGAAGGTCCACGACTTGCTGGCCGGCTGGGCCCACGGCACCGACTACGCGATCGGCGGGCTGGCGCTGCTGAACGTCAACATCCCCGACAAGCGCAGCACCCGGCAGGTCGACGGGCTGCTGTTCCTGCCCACCGGCCTGGCCGTGCTCGAGGTCAAAGGCTTCACCACCCCGCAGACCGGCACGCTGGTGATCCCGCCGAACGGCCCGTGGCTGGTCGACGGGCAGCCGGCAGCGATCCATACCCTCGCCGGGCTCCCGAACCCCGGCGAGCAGGTGAAGGCCGGGGTCTATGCGGCCAAGAGCGCGTTCGCCGGCATCCCGGGCGGCAAGGGGTTCATCCGCGGCCTGGTCGTGCTCGCCCCGACCGGCAAGCTCCGGCTTCCGCCGGGCAAGGACCTGGCCGGTCCCGGCGTCGACGTCGCTCTGGCCACCCCGACCAGCCTGCGCAAGGTCCTGCACCGCTACCGCGCCCAGCCGCTGGCCTGGACCGTCGACGACGTCCTAGCCGCCTGCACCGCCCTCGCCCTGACCGAGCTCGCGCCCGGCCGCGCCGACCTGCTCACCGAAGGCTTCCCCGAACACCTGCCACCCCCACCCGACCGGCCCGAACCGCCGATCAAAGCCCCGATCCCGCCGCCCGTCGAGCCCGCTCTGGGTAGCGCCCCACATCGGGAGCCGATCGTGCGGCGCCCGGCATCCGCGGGCGGACGCAGCGCACCGCATCCCCGCCGGCCGGTTCCTGCCGCGACTCCCGCGGCCCGGACCGCTCCGGCGAGCACGCCCCCGCCGAAGGCACCCGCCCCGCCGCGGCGCGCGCGGCAAGTTCCTGCCGGGCACAGCCTGCCGCGGCCGAAAACCACATCGTCCTCGCGGCCCGCGGCGCGGCCGCGCCCGGTGACCGAGGCACGCGCAGGCGCGCGACCGCGGCGGATTCCGTGGGGGCTGATCGTGGCACTGGCGCTGATCTGCGCGGTCGGCATCACCGCCGCGGTCCTCGTCGGCCACGCATTCCACGGCAGCTGAGCCTGCGGCCGCAGGACGCTACGGCGCGGGATCGTGGGTGGCGCGGTAAATCTCCAGCGCCCGGCGTAGCCCTGCGGTGTCCAGCAGCAGGTCCACCATCGGATCGGCTGGCGGAAGCGGCTCCCCGTTGAGCGCCTCGGCGATCCGCGTGAGCGCGGCCTCGGGCATCCGGGAAGCGGCCAGCTGCTCGACCAGCCTTGGGTAGCGGGCTCGCGTCGCCGTGCTGAACAGCCCGGTCGCCCCCGCGTGCGGCACGGCGGCCATCCCACCGTCACCGGCGTCGGCCGGTTCGGCGGCAGCCTCGGCTGGGTCGGGGCCGGTGTAGGGCAGGACGGCGCGGATGATCTCGAGGGTGCCGGGGCCGATGTTGTTGACCCCGAGCATCGCCGTGTCCGGGCAGGCCTGGACTTCTTCGGTGTGGACGAACCCGCCCCGGGACAGCTGGGTGTAGCCGCGGCCGGTACCGCCGCTGGCCTCGCGGATCGCCTGCTGGACGGTGTGCAGCAGAGTGCGGGTCTCGGGCATCGGCTGCAGCGTCCACCCGGTCACCGCGCCGCAGCCGTAGAGGTGGCGCAGCTGCTCGGCCATCGCGCTGGCGCCAACGACATGCAGCACCCGGCCCGGCACGACCCGGCACACGCGCGCGGTGCCGTACAGGGAATCCTCGGCGCGGCGACCGCCGGCGACCTCCCAGTGCTCGCCGCGGTCGTAGAAGTCGAACGCCTCTGCGATTCGGGCCGCTTCCTGCTCCGGGGTCCGGACCGCCGGCACGCCCGAGCTCGCACTGTCGACGTCGTCGGCCATCGTCTGCTCCGGCTAGTGGGGGAGCGCGGCGTAGATCTCGCGCGCGGTCTGGCTCGTGAGCAGGTTCCGGCACGAATCGCACAAGATCACGGTCTTGTCCACCGGCACGTTCCCGCACTTGAAGCACGTCCGCTCGGTCGCCTCGGCTGCCTCCGACACACCTGCCCCCTTCACCTCGGCCGCGCGCCTGTGCCTGCGCGGCTCCGCCGCCGGCGACCCTAACTCCCGCCACCGACACCACCGGCCGCACCCGGCGAAGCCGCGGCGTGTCCGCACGACGGCGGGGGTGCGCCGGTGTCGAGAGCGAGATCGGCGGCGCGGGGGCCGAGTGTGATCGCCCGATCGTGGTGAGCGCGGATTTGCCAGGCTGCTCCGATGGCGACAACCGAAGTAACGCTGGGCATCACCACGGCCACGGTGCAGGTGCGTACGCACGAGGACGTCTACGACAACCGCTTCGAGACGGTGGAGTTCATCGGCCAGACCGAGCAGGCCGTGTGCGCCGCGGCCGCGGCCTGGTGCGGTGACCACGCCGCAGGGCTGATTACCCGGATCCGGTTGTGGAGGTTCGGGTGGCGCTGACCGCGTGGTACGGGCCGGGGCAGCAGGTAGCGGACCTGACGTTGCCGGATCTGGGCGTCGGGTGCTCGTTCGCGGATCTGTACCGGATGCGCCCGCGCCCGGATCTGCGGTGCCGATACTGCGGGTACCGGATGCACCTGAAGATCTCACCGCGCGGCCTACGGTTCTTTGCCCACGATGCCAACGCCGACTGTGTTGGCACCGGCGAATCCGCTGAGCATCAGGAACTGAAGATCCTGTGCGCGCGGTGGAGCCGCGAGTGCGGCTGGCGCGCCGAGCCCGAGCAGGCCGGGCCGGACTGGCGCGCCGACGTGCTGGCCACCGCGGCGGACGGGCGTCGGATCGCGTGGGAGATCCAGGTCAGCCCTCAGCACGCCGACGACGCCGCGCAGCGCTCCGCCCGCTACCGACGCGACGGCATCACCTGCGTCTGGATCGCCCTCGGCGCACCCGGCACCGACTGGTTCCGGCCGCGCGGCGCGCTGGTCACCAGCCTGACGTGCTCGGCCGCCGGCGCCCGCACCTGGATGGTGACCGAGGGATGCCGCAAGCACCACCTCGAGCGCGGCGCGTTCACCGAGCACGGCCACTGGAGTGACGTGCCGCCTCTGCCGCTGGACACGATCGCCCGCTCGATCCTGCGCGGACAGCTGGTCCAGAGCGCCGCAGCGGAAGGTCAGCCATGGTGGTGGGTTCGTGCCGACGAACGCGCCGACGCGCTGCGCCTCGGCGACCTTGACTCGCCGGAGCAGCTGGCGCGCCGCTCCCGGCTCCGTGAACGACAGACGGCGCTGCATAGCGCCGCGGCCGCGGCCGCGGCCAACCGGTGGCCCTGGCTGGACCTCAAACGCCAGCTCTTCCGTGCCCGCCTGACTGAGCAACGAGACGCAACGATGTTCGGCGAGCCGGTCACCATCCTCTTCGGCGGCAACGTCGGCTTCCGACTATTCGCGGTGCTGCTGCCTGACCTCATCGCCGACGACGAGCAGACTGTGCCGGTGCTGGCCGACACCGCTGAGGCCGCGGCCGCCATCGGCGCGCGCTACCCGCAGACACCGGTCGCGGTGCCGCAGGGACCACCACCGTGGCCGCTGTATCGCTACCGCAACGGCACGAAGTACCCGGCGTGGCAGTTCGGCGAGACCGCAGAGCAGAGCCGCACCAGACCCGCCTACCGCAACAGCTTCACCAGCCACCGGCGGCCCATTGGCCGATGACGCCCCGCTTCACCCGGGGCGGACACGACCGCGGTCAGCGGCCCATCGCCGCGGCGAACCGGGCGGCGTCGCCGCCCGCGCCGCAGCCCAGGCAGTGGAAGGTGCCATGCGCCGGCCGGACGATGAAGGCCGGGGCAGCGGAGCCGCAGAAAGGGCACGTTCACCTTTACCGAGCTGGACGCCGACCGCCGCACACCGGCGGATCTGCTGGAGCACGTCGCGGCCAGCGGGCACGAGGGCCTGGTCGCCAAGCGCCGCAACGCGGTCTACGCGCCCGGCCGCCGCTCCGACGCGTGGCTCAAGCACCCGCTGATCCAGACGGCCGAGGTGATCGTCTGCGGGTATCGGCCGGGCCAGGGCCGGATCACCGGGCGGATGGGTGGGCTGCTGCTGGGCGCCCACGACCCGGACACCGGGCAGCTGGTCTACATCGGCGACGTGGGCACCGGTTTCACAGAGGCTGAGCGGGGACGGCTGCAGGCCCGGCTCGACGAGCTGGAGCGGCCCCGGCCGCCGTTCGCGGTCGCGCCGCCGCGCGCGGACACGGCGCGGGCGCGCTGGGTGGAGCCGGTCCTGGTCGGGGAGGTGGTGTACCGGCAGTTCACCCGCGGCGCGGGTCGGCTGCGCCACACCGCCTGGCGCGGCCTGCGCCCGGACAAGAAGCCCGCCGACGTCCTCGCGCCACGCACCCAGGAACCCGCCACCACCGAACCCGCGCCACCAGCCGCCCGGGCGCGGCCGCCGCGCGCGAGCACCACCGGACGTTCGGCCCGCGCGGCGGCGTCCGCGCAGGAGCCCCCGGCGCCGCTGGGGCCGAAGGTGACGGTGCAGGCCGGGGCCCGGCGGCTGACCCTGTCCAACCTCGACAAGCAGCTGTATCCGTCAGGATTCACCAAGGGTGAGGTCGTCCACTACTACAGCCGGGTGGCGCCGGTGCTGTTGCCGCACCTGGCCGGGCGGCCGGTGACGTTCATCCGGTTCCCCGACGGCGTCGGCGATCAGCAGTTCTTCGAGAAGAACGTCCCCAACGGCGCCCCCGGCTGGCTGCCCAGCGTGGCGTTGCCGAGCACCGGGGCGCGCAGCCGGCACGCCGAGCGCGGCGAGCCGATCACCTATCCGCTGCTCGATGAGCTCGGGGCGCTGGTGTGGGCGGCGAACATGGCCGCGCTCGAGCTGCACGTCCCGCAGTGGCGGATCGACCCCGGCCCACCCGCGGCACGCGGGCTGCCGGACCGGCTGGTGTTCGACCTCGACCCTGGCCCGGGCACCTCGATCGTCGAGTGCTGCCGGGTCGCCGAGCGGCTGCACGACCTGCTGGCCACGGACGGGCTCACCCCGTTCGCGAAGACGTCCGGGTCGAAGGGCATGCAGCTCTACTGCGGCATCGACGTCGACGACCCGGGCGCGCCGTCGGCCTACGCGAAACGCCTCGCCCAGCAGCTGGCCCGCGAAACCCCCGACCAGGTGACCGCAGTGATGGCCAAGGCCCAGCGCACCGGCCGGGTATTCATCGACTGGTCCCAGAACAACCCGGCGAAAACCACGATCGCGCCGTACTCGCTGCGCGGGCGCGACAGCCCGACCGTGTCCACCCCCATCACCTGGGACGAAGTCCGCGCCTGCCAACGCGCCGGGCAGCTGGTGTTCACCGCCGAGGACGTCCTCGACCGCATCGACGACCACGGCGACCTGCTCGCCGACCTCAACCACACCCGCACAGCCCTGCCTCGCACCTGAGAATTCCACCGGCCAGCTGGGACATCGCCCCGGCATCGGTAGTCGTGCTGCGGCTGGGTTCAGTCGTCAGATGAAGGCGTGCTGGTGCTGGGCGTGCTCGGCGCGCCCTGAGCCGGGCCGGCGGGCACGGTTGGCAGATCGGCTTGAGTGATCGGGCGGCTAGGACTGGCGTAGCCGCCTTCCTTCTGAAGGCCGCCCTGGTCTTCCGGGCGTTGCTCGTTGACGTGGGCCATCAGAACTCCTGAAAGTCGAGATATTCGATTTCATTCCAGCGTACGAGCAGGCCGCGCTGCCCATCGACCGGCTGAGGTCGGTCACCCGAGTCTCGCAGAAGCTCGCCTGTCGCCGGGTCGATCTGGAAGCCCGTACTGAGGTACAGATCGCCGTCCTCGGGATATCCGCCGGCATAGGAGCGCCGGTTCGATGCGGTGTTCCAGTGCCCCCACAAACCCGCGATCCATGTGCCGGACTTGAGTTTGATCCGCAGGATGGCTGCGACGTCGTAGTTCCACATCCAATCCCAGGCGCGGGGTTCGATGTGCTTCCCCAGCGCCCACAAAGCCACCTTGTTGAGTCGGCGGTGGACCCCGCACCTGAAACGGGTCCGCCGATTCGCGTTCGGCGGCGGTTCGGCCGGCGTGCGTCGGAGCTGAGCCAACCCCGCGCCGATTCCGATCGGCAGGAAGACGTAGGCCACTGCCATGAGCTCGACAGACCACCACGGGACCTCGCCGCGCGCCAGCGCGTTGGTGAGGAAGTAGTGACGGTAAAGCAGGTACTCCGGTCCTGACGCCACGGCATGGAAGATCGCGGACGAGGCCAGGAACCGGACCAAACGATCGGCGAAGTTGACACCGAAGCTGCCCAGGGCGCGCTCGACCGCGAACGTGTAAGACGCGCCGGGAAGCAGCGCCATCAGCGCCACGACGAGCGCCTGGAACGTCGAGAGGTTCAACGGTTGTGCGCTCCTCTGTGCGGCACGTCGATGTGCGCATTGTCCACTCACGGTCTCGGTGGCGCTTGCGGCCGTGGTTGAGGACGAAGCCGTCTGATTGGCCGATGCCTTTGAGCAGAGACCGACTCCAGTCGAACATAGGTTCGAGCGTGCGTTACTGTCGTGTTGTTGGCGCTGGTGAGGGCGGTGATGAAGGCATGTCGCTGACGACACGTCTGGCCCGCGGCGAGCTGGCCCGCTGGTGCGCGGAGCACTGGGCCGGTGTCGAGAAGCTGACGGGGGATGTATATCGCCGGGCCCGGGCCGCGGGGGAGCCGGAGCCGGTGCGCCCGGCGGGCCGTCCGGAGCCTGGGCAGTGGGTGGGGGTCGACGTCGCGTTCCGGGTGCGGCTCGGGTTGCTGGCCGAGGGTGCCGCCCCGGCCGCCGCGCTGTTAGGCCCGGTCCGCGCCGGCTTGGTCAGCCCGGCCTGGGCTGACCAGGCCGGTGGGATGTTCGGCCCGTCGCGGCTGCCCGCGGCGATCGCCGGCCGGTTCTCGCCGTACCAGCGGCAGGTGCCGGACCTGCCCGCACGGGCGGGCGACGTCGGCGAGCACGAGGCGGTGCTGACGGAGTTCATCACGCGGGCCGGGCAGTTCTTGGCCGAGCACGCGCCGCCCGGCAGGCTGGGCACTCCGGGGCAGAGGCAGTGCTGGCCCGCGTCTGCTGGGTGCTCGCCGGCTGGGAGCACGCCTTCCGCACCGGCCGGATGCCCGAGCAGCTCGCCGCAATCCACGCCCATCCCGGCTACACCGTCGACGACCTGCGCGCCGCCGCCCCCGAACCGGCCGTGGCCGAGCTGGTGAACCTCGCGCGGGTCCTGCACACCAGTCGCACCCTCGCCGGCTGGCGCGGGGATGCCCCCGGTTGCCCGATCGCGACCGGTCCTCTCGGTATCGCCAATCCGATCATCCTGCCCGGCTGGGCCGAAGCCGACCTGCTGCTCGGCTCCACCCTGTGGGAGGTCACGACCGTCACCAGCCTGGACAACCCCGCCGTACTCGTCCGAGCGTTGTGGCGGCTGCTGGCCTGCGCCTGGCTGGACACCCGAGACGTCTACGGAATCCGGGCGGTCGGAATCTACCTGGCCCGCCACGGCGTGACGATGTCCTGGGGGCTGACCGCCTTTTGCAGCATGGTGTTCGGCGGCACCGGCCGCGACGACGCCGCGCGAGAAGCCTTCCTGCCCCTCGCCCGACGCCTGGCCCGCGCCGATGGCGCCGAACCCCCACCACCCTGGGTCCCGCGAGAGCGGATCCTCTACGGCAGCCATTGACAGTCAGGCGAAACGTTGCCCGTCGAGCATCCCAGCGACGCTTGCGCGCCTGCTCGCCAACAGCCGACGACATGGTCAGTGCTACAAAGATTCCCGCCTGCCCCGGCCACCCCAACAAGCAGACCAAGCAGGTGCTGTGCCGGGGACTGCGCACCGGCACCGGCACCGTTCGGATCGGGCCGACCCCGCCATTCGAGGATCTCGGGTGCCGGCGCTGTATCCGCGCCGCGGTCAAGGACGGCTACACCGAGATCATCACCAAAGACGGCGTGCTTAACCTCGCCGAGTTGCTGACACAACAGCGATAACCCGCTGGGCTTAGCCGGCTACCCACAGGGGCGTGCACTCCCGCGGACTGTCGGGCCCTCGGCCTACGCTTGACGGATGTCCGTGCTGCAGGCCTTCGCCGACGAGTCGTTCCATGAGGACGACGGCGGTGGCTTCTACGTACTCGCGGCCGCGGTCCTACCGGCCGACCGGCACGCCGAGCTGCGCCAGCTGATGCTGGATCTGCGAGGACCGCGGTCCGGGAAACTGCACTGGCAGGTGCTGACCGAGGTGCAGCGGCGGGACGCGGCCAAGCGGGTCGCCGACTTTGACGAGCTGCACTTCGTCGCCGTCGGTTCACCGGTGCCGGTGCGCCGGCAGGAGCGCGGCCGCGCGTTGTGCCTGCAGCGGCTGGTCGCCGAGCTGCACGGCGTCGGGGTCGAGCACCTGGTCGCCGAGGGGCGGACCGTTCAGCTCAATGCCCGCGACGTTCGCACGGTCCAGCAGGCCCGATTCATGCTGCCGAAGGGCGCGCGGTTCCGGCTCGACCACATGCTGGGCGTCGACGAGCCGCTGCTGTGGGTGTCCGACATCGTGGCCGGCGCCGTGCGTGCCCGGCTGCACGGCAACGAGACGTTCTTCGAGCCGCTCGCCGACTGCGTGCTGGAGCTGCAGGTGGGGACCCGGACCTGATCGGCTGCGGACATGCGTAAGGCCAGGGTCCCGGTATTCCCCGGGTGCACCTGGCCTTGCGACTCGCGCGACGCCCGCGGCGCCGTGCTCCCAACGAGTGGTGTCTCCTCTACTCGTTGCCAAACCGCGGTGAGAGCCGGGTTTGACTACACGAGCGTAACCCAGTTTCGAGTTCGCCAACACGTTCGCTGGTGTTCTGTTCGTCGCATCGTGTGTATTCGGGGAGCGTTCCAGTGCCGTAAACTCGCATTCGGGCTGGTCAGCGAGTTTACGGGTCGCATGGTGTGCCGATACCGGTGCGCCGTGGTCGGCGTTTCGGTTGCGGTCGGAGTTTCCGGTTCCGCAACTCGATCACGTACTCGCCGGTCCGCCGTGCCAGGAGTTTTCGGGAAACTCAGGCGTTCGCAGGCGGGGCGCTCCGGCGCCGCCCAGGGGCGGCCACAGGAGGTCAGGGCTTCTGCGGGCAGGGGTTCGTCGGCGAGCCGGGGGAGCGGGTCGTCAGTGTGCTCGTTGGGCAGGCAGCGTCTCGCTGGCCTGCTCGGCGTTGTTCTTGCCGACGTCGGTGAAGTCGACCGGGACCGGTCCGGGCGGAAGGTCGGCCCAGGTCCAGGTGCGCGCTCGCGCACGAGCGGCCCTCCACAGGGGCTCCTGGGAGGGCTGCTCGTCGGGCAGGTTGAGTCAGGCGTTCGCGGGGATCGCGCGTGCGCGGTCGGCCTCGAGTTCGGCGAGGATGCGCTCGCGCAGCTCGTGCAGGACCTCGCGCCGGATCCGGTCCTCTTCCTCGGCGTCATCGAGGTCGAGTTCCTGCTCGGCCAGCACGCCGAGCGCCCGCTGGACCGGCCCGGCCAGCAGGGCATCGCCCTGCCGCTGAGTGAGCAGCATCCGGTAGGTCCGCACGTGCTCGTCGACGACCTGGCGGACGGCACCGAGGGCGTTCTCGACGATGTTCTCGGCGAGTGCCTCGACCATGGCACGCAGAGCCGACTCGCTGAGCTGTGAGGGCAGCTTGGTGCCCTTGAGCCAGCCCACCAGGGTCGTGTGGCCCGGGACGCGCGGGACACGCTTGGCCATCGCCGCGTGGAGGGTGCGGGTGCTGAGGGTCGAGTAGTCGAGGAGGTACCGCAGGTGCGCGAGGAACGCCGGCTCCGTATCGATGGTCTGCAACGGCGCCGTCATGACCTCCTGCGCTGTCGCGGTCCCGGAGACCCACAGCAGCGAGTTCGAGCTCGTACCGGCCTGGCGCTTGCCCTTCGCCGCCGCAACCGCCTGGAACGCGGCGTTGAAGCGGCGCCAGATCTCCTGCCGCACGGTGTGCGCAGCTCCGGCCAAGTCGAGTACTGCCCGGTAGACCTCACGTGCGAAGAGAGTTGTCTCCTCCGGGTTCCATGCCCGGCGCAGCAGGGCCGGCCGGATGCTGACATCGGTGCCCACCTCGCCAGCCAGCAGCCGCCACTCGTGCTGGCCCGGGTCGAGCGCAGCCAGCGCACGGTGCAGTTCCTTCGTCCGGGCCTCCGCTATCGCCAGGGCACGCGGGTCGTCGACGACGTCCACCGCCGCGGCCACGCGGCCGCCGGCAATCGCCTTGCCGGGAACCGCCAGCTTGATCCGCTTCCCCGGAGTGACGTACCGGCCGCGTGCCTCGGCATCGGCCAGGCGCCGGAGTGTCTCCCGCCTCAGCTCCCAGTGCTCCTCGGCCAGCGCTTCGAGCTGCTGCCCCAGCGTGGGGATGACGTTGGCCCGGTCCTGAGCCTGGTCGGCGAACGGGATCGCGGTGTTCACGCGATCACGCTCCCGCCCGGAAAACGCAGGTGCCGCAGCGGGACACCGCGCACAAGGGCCAGCAGCATCACGACCACGCCGGCGGACAGCAGCAGTTCGGCACTGAGCCGCTCCAGCACGATGACGGCGACCACTGCCGTCGTGAAGGTCAGGACCTCCAGCACGCTGAGCGCGCCGCAGGACCGCTTGGGCCGCCGCGGCGGCAGGATGTAAACCATCGGGTGTTCTCCTTGCTTGACAGCTGGGCCATCACCCGAAAGTCGCGCGACGCAATGGGCGTTGCGTCGCGCGTCGGGCGCCACAGAACAAGAAAATCACACCGCTGTAGGCCCGCCACGCACGTTCGTGAACGGATTTGTTCAGGCTTCTCATTTCCCCAGGTGGCCCCTAGAGTGACCTGCAACACAACCGACGAGTTGTGTTGCAGGTCACACGCAAAACCTGAGCGGCGCGTCCTGTCTGACCTGGGACGCTCGGCTTACCGGGCCCTCCCGGCTCGCCGGGCGCTGTACGAGAGTGTGCAGAAAACCGCAGAAAACCTGATGTGTCCCCCCAAAACGGGGGGATAGTTTCCACGTCTCTTCTAGTAGGAAGTTCCTCTAAAAACTCTCTACCAGCTGAGATGCGCACGAATATCACGTGCGAAACTAGTTTTCTCGGGTCGCTTCCCTGTTTGACAGCTGGGCCGACACGAGAGGCCGGGCGCGGAGCCGAGCATCCTGTGGGCGCAGGACGGCACCGCAGCCCGGCCGCTTCATCTCCGACTGGACTCGACCTACGAGGACAGTGCCCCGTAGCTCAGCTGTATGCCCGGAGGCTGGTGCCCTGGGTCGGGCCCCACATCGCGGGCGCCGATCGCTGCCGTCTCATCGCAGGCCCTCCGTACTGCCCGGCTCGGGCTGGCGCAGCGCGGCGTCGTCTGGACGATCGGTGAAGGCGGGCTGCAGCGCGAGTTCTTCGCCGGCGGTGATGAGGTCGGCCAGTACCGGGGCGGCGGAGTTCTCCAGCGTGTCGGCGGCGGCGAGGTAGGCCTCGGTGACCGCGACGGAGGAGTGGCCGAGGTCGGCGGCGAGCTGGCGGATGTGGACGCCGTGGGCTTCGGCGACGCGGGCGTAGAAGTGCCGCGCGCTGTGCGGGTGGATGGTGTCGGCGATCGGCCGCAGCGCCGCAGCGTGGGCCCGCATCGTCGAGGAACCGCTGGCCGCGGCGACGCGCAGCAGGCTCGTGCATAGCGACTTGAGGATGCGGGGAATCTGCTCGACGCCGAGGCGGGCGCTGCTGGTGGTGGCCAGCAGCGGTGTCGCCGCGGGTTTCGCGCCGACCTGCCCGGCGACGGTGAGCTCGGCGCCGGCCTCGTGGGCATCACGGGCGGTGAGGTAGGCGTCGAGGGAGTCCAGGGCGACGGCGGTGATCCGGACCCACCGGTTTTTCGCGCCCTTGCCGTGGATGTGCAGCGCGGGGTGCCCGTCGGGGCCGGCGCGGCGCAGATCGCCGCGGTTGGCGGCGCAGAGCTCGTCGGCGCGGATGCCGGTGGTGGTGAGCAGATCGACCATCGCCGCGTGCCGCAGCGCCACGAGCTCGCGGGTGGCCAGCGGGCCGCGGCCGCGGTAGGTGCGGGCCGCGACCCGCAGCGCCCGGACCTGGGCCAGGGTCAGGGCGACCGTGGGCTTTTCCACGGGCGGGCGGAGCACGCCGAGGCGGCCGCGTTCGGTGCGCGGCAGCGCCGCGGGCACCTCGAACGTGGTTTTCCCGCGCAGCCGCATCTCGCGGTAGAACGCGGAGACGTAGCCGAGCCGGGTTTTGCGGGTCCCGGCCGGGACTCCGGCGGCCTGCTGGGCGGCGAGCCATTCCCGCAGATGCTCGCGGCTCATCTCGGTCAGCGGGTTGATCCCGGCGCGCTGGCACCAGGGGAAGAAGGTCAGCGGGTTCGGGGCTTCGGGGGCGTTGCGGGTCGGCTCTCCGCGCCAGAGCCGCTGATCGGCGCGGGGGATCCCGAGCGCGTTGGCCGCGGTGGTGCGCGAGGTCGCGCGGGTGTAGCCGGTGAGCAGCCAGGCGGCGGTCTCGTCGACCAGCGGCCGCGCCCAGGCCGGTGCCCCCTCCTGTTCTTCCGGCTCGGCCGGTGCGGCGAGGCCGGTGCCGGGCGGCTCGGCGGCCAGCACGGTGCCCGCGGCCGCAAACCCATCTGCGGCGTCGTCGCCCGGTCGCTCGTCGATGTCGACGGCATGGCCGTGCTCGTCGACGGGCCGGGCACCGGCGAGCAGCTGCGCGGCGGGGTCGGGGTGCCTGCTGGCCCAGCTGGTCAGGTCGTGGGCGTGGGCACGGATCTGCACGGCCATCGCCGCCAGCGACACCGCGACCGGGTCAGGGTGCTCGACGGCGAGCGCGGCCTCGGCGGCGGTCTGCAGCAGCTGCGCGGCCTCCCGCAACGCCACGGCCTGGCCGACCAGGCGGCGGCGGGAGATCTCCCGCGCGCCGGTTTCGCTGCGGGCGTCGGCGCGGGGGACCAGCCGGGCCGCGCCGCGGGCGAGCGCGTCCAGCCGCGCGGCGAGCTCGTCGGCGTCCGCGCGCCGCTCGTCCTGGACTTCGCCGTCTGGTCCGGGGTGCAGCAGGGTGTGCAGCTGCCGGGTCAGCTCGAGGACCAGCTCGACCGCGCGGAGCCGGCCGCTGTCTGCGGGTTCGGTGGCGAGGGTCGGGTCGGTGCCGAGCGCGGCCGCCAGGTCTCGGCACGCCGCGGCGGCCGCGGCCAGGCGCTCACGCACCCACCCCGCGGCGGTGGCGCCGGCGGCGTGGTCGCAGTCGGCGGCCGCGGCGCGCAGCCGGACGGCGATCTCCGGTTCGGCCGGCCCGGACGGCGACATCGCGCTGCTCATACCGCACCGCCCCGGCGGCGGACGGGCCCGGCCGCGACCATCAGCGGGACGTCGGCGGGCATCTCGATCGCGTGGTTCTGGTCGAGGACCATGCAGCGCAGGTCGGCGTCGGACTGCATGACCGGCGCCCGGCCGAGCAGGAACGCGCCGACGCCGACGAGGAACACGCGGGTGACCGCGTCGGAGCCCTTCTTCGTCTGCGGCGCCTGGAACAGCAGGTAGCGGACGTGCTGCAGCAGCCGTAGCCGCTCGGCGCTGTCGCCGATGTCCGCGTCGGCCAGCAGGTACAGGGCGGTGTCGAAGATCGTGTCTGCGTCGTCGGGGTCGGCGGAGACGACGTAGAGCAGATCGCCGCCCGTCTCCATCCGGCTGGTATCGCGCCCACGAGCGGCGACCCGGGCGGTCAGCTCGTCGGCGATGGCGCGCGCGGCATCGCCGCGGACGAGGCGGTTGCCGAGGATCTGCCGCCGCGTGCTGGGGATCCGTACGACGTTCTGCAGCACGTCCGGGTTTGGCAGCCACCCGGCGTTGTCGAAGCGGGCCTGGGCGAGCTGTCCGTAGCGCAGCATGATCTCGCTGGCCGGGGTCGGCCGGCCGCTCTGGAAGGTGCGGGTGGCCGGATCCCAGTGCGCGCCGTCGCGCAGCCGGCCGAGGTAGCCGATCCGGTCGTAGTTGGGGCCGCCGTCGCGGATCGTCGTCCGGAACCGTTGCGGGTCCAGCGGAATCCCGGTGCCGGGACGGCCGGGTGCCTGCAATGCGAGCTCGTAGCGCCATTGCACGAGATCGGCGTGCGCCTGGGCGAGCAGGTCGCGTCGCTGCAGCCGGGACCGGCAGCCCGGCCATTCGGCGACCAGCCGCCGGCGCAGCGCCTCGGCCGCGGCGGCCTGGTGCTGGGCGAACCCGCGAACGCGGGTCTGCTCGGCCGGGTCGCTGCTGCGCAGCGCCAGTTCCGGGGTCGGGAAACTCGCCGCGGTGATCATCGAGTCCCTCGATCCTCGACGGCTGCAGCCAGCTGCGGCTGTCGGCAGGATGGGCAGTAGGCGCCGTACTCGAGCGCTTGGGGAAGGTGCCCGGCCCGATGCCGGCGGGCGAGGATCAGCCCGGCGGTGACCTCGGGTGGGTAGCCCAGCGCCAGGCCGCCGATCGCGACCGAGTAGGTCTCGTGGTTCTCGGCCGCGGTGAGCAGATCCAGATCGGCGAGCGTGGCCAGCTCGGCCACCTGCTCTGCGGCCAGCTCGGCCGGGAGGACCCGCCGGTATTCGGTGGCCAGCGCGGGGAGGTCGAAGTGGTCGCCGAGGGTGCCGGGTTGGGCGGCGTACGCCCAGCAGCCACGGGCGTGGAACTGGACGACGATCCCGGCGGTGCGGGCCGCTTCCACCCAGCGCCGCATGTCGCGGCGCGGGCGGATTCCGAAGTAGCCGCCCGGCTTGCGGCCGGACAGGATCGCCTCGGCCGTGAAGCGGTTCCAGTCTCCAAGGTCTGGTGCGCGGAAGCCGAGGTCGTCCAGGGTGCGCGCTTGGGCCAGGATCGGGTTCCACGGTGAAACCAGGGGGGACTGCCAGCGCATCCGCGGGCCGCTCCAGCGCCAGATCAAGCAGCCGTCCACCGCGGCCGCCCAGTCGGTCAGGCCATCAACGGCGGCGGGGCGGCAGTAGATGCCGTGCGCCGGGCGGCCTCCGGAGCGCCACGGGCCAGCAGCACTCTGCAGCGGATTGAGCCGGGCCAGCCACGTATCGGACCGGCCCGGTTCAGGGGTACGCGGATCGTCGCCGTCGACCGGGTCCAGCTCCCAGCCCTCCAGGTCCCGGCACGACGTGCCCAGCACGTCACTCCAGCGCACGAAGCGCCTTGCACCGGTTGGCGTGGCCATCGGTTCCCTCTCGTTGTCCGCGACGATCATCGGTTTCCCCTGGTGTTGAGGCTTTAGTTGCCGTCCTCGTCGCCACGCTGCGAGCCCACGCACCGGGATGGGTTGTCCCGCAGGCACACCTTGCCGCCGGCCACGCGCAGCCCGGCGTCGTCGAACGCGGTCGTCCAGTCCGCCGCGATCGCCCGCTGCGCGGTGGCGAGCGGGACCAGCCCGGAGCAGACCGCGCTGTGCAGCTTGTTCTCGACCGCGTCCTTCGGGTTCGGGATCTTGCCGGGCTCGACCCACAGGTTGGCTGGATCCGACGGCGCCCCGCCGAGCTCAAGGGAAATGAGGTGATCCAGCTCGCCCTCGGTGGACGTCGGCAGCCCGTAGGCGGCGTCGATCTGCTTCTTCAGCTTGTTCGTGACCGACGTCGGCGGCCGGATCGTCTTGGTCCAGCCGGACGCGCAGATGGTGGTGCCGATGGTGGCCTGGGTGACCTGCGGGTTGACCGTGCCGGGGGTGCAGTGCGGGTCGGGCAGGTCCTGACCGTTGTGGTGGCCCAGCGTGCAGCTGCTCGCCGCGGGCACCGGCGCATTCGCCAACGCCGTCGCCGGGGCACCGGCCGTGGATCCCGCGGCGGCCGTCGTTGTCGTGGCGGCGTGGCCGGGCTGGCACGCCGCGAGCGCGGCGGCCGCCAGGACCGCGGCGCCAGCGCGGCCGATGAGGGCGGTGGGTGTGGTCATCGTGTCTCCTCGGTCGGTCAAGCGAGATTGGTCAAGCGAGGTTGGCCAGATAGGCCACGGTCCGGTCGGCCAGCTCCGCGAAGGCCGCGGTGCGGATCGCTTCGCGATCGGCGGGGGTGGTCTCGTTAGCCAGCCGGGTGAGTTCGGCGGTGTCGCCGGCCTCCAGCGCGGTCATGAACGCCGCGAGCCGTCGGACGCGGTCGCGTCGGGTGAGTTCGTCGAGGATCAGGCCGCGCCGCCACACCAGCCCGATCCGCTGCAGGACAGTCAGCGGGCTGTCGACGAGGTCGGTCTCGATCTCGTCGAGCCGCTCGTGCAGCGCGGCGTCGTCGGCCTGGGCGTAAAAGGCGCGGGTGTGCTGCTCCTGCGCCGCCTGGATCCGGCGGGTTCGCTCGGTGGCGAGGGTGCCGGCCCACAGCGCGGCCAGCTCGGCGGTCCACAGCTCGACCGGCCAGTCCGCGGCGATCCGGATCCGGCACGCGACGCCGTCGTCGCGGCGCCCGGCGATCACGACCATCCCCTCGGCATCGGGGGCGCTGACGTGGACGACCTCCACGAGCCGGGCGCGGGTGTCGGCCTGCTCCGGGTCGACGATCAGCGTCGCGGGGGAGAGGTGCGCGGCGGGTAGCCGATCGTTGCGGTTCATCGGGCGCCCCCGGTGGGTCCGACGATCGCGCGGGCGTTGTCGGCGGCCGCGGCGAGGTTGGTCAGGTGGGCGCGTTCGCGCAGCGCGGCGACGACGCTTGCGGGCAGGCCGGCCAGCTGGGCGAGCGTGGTGGTGCGAGTGGTGTCGCCGCCGTCGGCCGGGTCGCCCCAGGCGTCGACGCGCAGCAGCAGCGCGGCACGGTCACCGCGAGCAGTGCGAAGACGGTGGCGGATGTGGTCGCGCTGGGCGGCCCGGCTGGCCTGCAGGTAGGCCAGCGCGCCGACGAGGCGCTGCCCGGCGGCCGCGGCGGCCTGGTCCTCGGCGTGGGCCAGGCGCGCGAGCTCGGCGTCGGTGGTGTCGTCGTGGACGACCGCCAACCGGGCCGGGCGGCCGGCGAACCACACCGGGGCCTGGCACACGCTCAGCGTCCCAGCCTGGATCCGTCGGTAGCGGTAGAGCGCGGCGAGCACACCCACCGCGTGGATCGTCCGGTAGCCGAAGCTCCGGTCGGCGTGCCCAGCGGCACACTGCAGCTCGGGCTGCTCGGCCCACTGGTAGGGGAGGTGCTCGGCGAGCTTGGCGGCCGCGGCGTCGAGTTCGGCGTCGGTGGCCGCGGCGTGCTGCGGGTCAGCCAGCGCCGGCGCGAGAGCGAACGCGTCCTCGAGGGCCAGGACGCCGACGGCGGCGTAGCTGCCGACCTGGCTGGGTTCACGCAGCGCCCGCTGCGGGGATTCGGTGATCGCGGCGATGGTCCGGACGGCGATCGCGGCCTCGAGGGACCAGTCGCAGCCGGGCGCCGACCGCTCCGGCACCTCGACCTGCCCGGCCAGCACGGTCCGGGCGTGGACGGCAATCAGCTCCAGCACCCGCGTGGCCTGATCCGCATCGAGATCGTCGTACCGACACAGGAACCAGACCATCCGGCGCGGCATCGGCGTCGGAAAGCCGTGTCCGCGGGTGTACCAGTGGCCGCGCAGCTCGCGCGGAAGCTCGCCCTTGCGCAGCTGCTCGTCGTCCGGGCCGCAGTAGGCGGGGTCGGCGGACAGGGCCAGCTCGCCGGTGTCGAGGTCGAGGGTGACCCAGCGGTAGTGGGCAGCGACGAACTGGCCAGGGTTGGCCGGCCAGCGGGCAGGATCGATCGGGACCACCTGCAGCGAAGCCTCGCTCGGAGAGGTCGAGGCGGGGGCGGGGGCGGTCATGGCGGCAGTCATGAGGCAGGGCTCCTTCGCGCGAAGTGGCGGGCGGCGTGCAGAGTGGTCGATTTCGCCGCATCGGACTGTCCATTGCCGGACATTCCGGTGTGATGTCGTCCGGTGAATCCGGGTTCAGCGGAGCTGGCAACCGGCCTTGGCGGCGTCTCCGGCGCGGTGGTCACGGCACGAACACCTCGTTGCCGTCGGCCCAGAACTCCTCGCCCGTGCGCCCCTCGACGCGGACGTAGCCGTTGCGCTCTTCGACGATCTCGCCGTAGCGGTAGCTGTCATCGCCGTCGCTCTCCCACTCGATGATGTCGCCCTTCTTCGCGCCCATCTCGCTGCCTCCTCGTGTCCGGGTAACCGATCCTTATTTCACAGGTAATCAGGACTAGTTCAGTACACCAGGCCGAATTGGCTCACGGCATCCGCCAAACGAGTGGTTGTCAGCCGAAGGCTGACAACCACGCATGTGTCAGCCGTACGCTGACGCCATGATGTTGACCGAACCCGAGCCGGACGACACCGCTCCCTGGACCGACGCGACCCGCGCGAGACTGGCCGTGTCGCTCGCCGCGCGGGAACTCGCCGACTCGCTGATCGGCTGGGTGCCGATCCCGCCGGCCGAGCTGACCATCACCGGCGGTCAGCACCGGCCACTGCCCGACCGCACGAGCATCGACGACGCCGACCGGCTCCGCTCCCGGGTCGAGGACTTCGTGGAGCTGGTTGCGGTCTACGAGATGGTGTCCGGCGCGACCTGGGAGATGCTCGGCGACGACCTGGGCATCTCCCGCCAGAGCGCGCACCGCCGCTACGCCGAGGCGCTCGACCGGTTCAAGGGCGCCCTCCTCGAGGCCGAAGACGGCGTCGAAGGCAGCTTCCGGCTTCCCGAAGGCGCGGACAATCCGGAGTACTGGGGCCCTCGGCTGGACAAGTGGTACCGGGAGCGCCGGCGCCCCAGCGACCCGGCCCAGCAGGACGACCCGGTCAGCGGCGGCATGACCCGGCTGCACCCGCACATCGAGCTGATGCGCCTGCAGCGCCGCCGCTCCCGCCTGCTGGGCGAATACCTGGTGCCCCCGGCCGAGAAGATTCTCCCGATCGCCGAACGCGAACTGGTGCTGTGGAAGCAGCTGGGCGAGGCCGGCCACGACGTCGCCGACGCCATTGAGCGGCTGCAACGGCAGATCGCCGAGCTGCGCGCCACCACCGTCGCGGACGCCGGGGCTGATTCATGACGGATATTCGTCCGGTCGACCTGCCGGAAATCAGGGCCGAGATCGTCGAGTGGCTGGGCCAGGAGACTGCAGCCGAGCTGTGGTTCAAGTTGGCGACCGCTGGCCAGTACGACTGGCTGCCGGTCGGTGCCAACAAAAACCCCGCGCAGGCAGCATCGGTTCTCCGCGGCACGGAGGTCCTGCGCCTACGAGAGGCGACCCTGTTCTACGTCGCCGCGGAGATGGTCGAGCTGGTCGAGGCGGCGGCGCAAGTCCGTCCCCGACTTTCAGCTCGCACTGAAGACTGCCCCCGATACCGGGCTGATGATCTTCCAGAGTCCCATCGCACCGTATCGATCGGCGAAGACGAACTAGGCGTCACCGCAGTCTGCTGGGCGCGCACGCCGGCGCGCGACGACGTCTGTTCGGAACGACCTACATGGATCGCGCCGAGGCGGCCCCGATCTTCGATCGCATCGCGCCGAACCGGCAGGTGGGTCGGCGAGAGCCGCGGCTGGTCTACGCTCACGGCGGCGAGTACTTCTGGCCGTTCGGCGACAACGCCGGGGTGACGACAGACGCGGCGAACTTCGCGACGGTGCTGCTTCCGCGGCTGCGCACCGCATGGCTGCTGATGCAGCAACCGGTCACCAGCTCCCGGGACG
>NZ_FPJG01000002.1 GCF_900119165.1 Amycolatopsis australiensis
GATGATGCTCGTCGTCGTCCTCGACAACGCCGTGTCGGTCCAGCAGGTCCGGCCCCTGATCCCGGCGTCGGCCGGTTGCGTCGTGGTCGTCACCAGCCACCGGAACCTGGAGGGGCTGTTCAGCGACGGCGCGCAGTTCATCGAGGTCCCGCCGCTGGACCAGGAGCACGCCGAAGTACTGCTGACCGAGCTGCTGGGTACCGAACGGGCCCGGAAAGACGTCGGCGCGGTGGCCGAGCTGGCACACCTGTGCGGGTGCCTGCCGATCGCCCTGCTCGTGGCGGCGGCGCGGCTGGCTTCCCATCCGAAGTGGCCGGTATCGCGGGTGGTGGAGCAGCTGCGCAACGAACAAGCCCGACTGGCCGCTCTCGATCGATTCTCCGGCACCGAAAACCAGGTAACGGCGGTACTCGACTGGGCCCGCAACGAGCTTGAGCCCCACGTCGCCGAACTGTACCGACTGCTAGGCCGGCTCCCGGTCCGCGAGTTCGGCGCCGACCTGGCCGCCGCCGTGACCGGCGTGGCCGAGCCGCGCATCACCTTCGCGCTGCAAACGCTGGTCGACGCCAGCCTGCTGGAAGAAGTCCACAACGACCGCTACCGCTTCCACGACCTCGTGCGGTTGCACGCACGCACCCAGCGCGCCACGACGACGACCACGTCGTGCCGCGCGCAGCACGCTGGTACCTGCGCGAGATGACCCGCGCGAACCTGGTCGTCATCCCGCTGCGATGGCGGGTCAGTCCCATGGCCGACGAGCTGGCGGACGAGCCGCCGCGTACGCCTCGGACGTCGACGCCCTGGACTGGCTCACCGGCGAACTGCCGAACGTGCTGGCCGTGCTCGAAGACGCCTTCCTCGACCGGCACTACGAACTCGTCTGGCAGCTGTGCGAAGCCCTATGGGAGCTGATGCTCTACCGCAGGCCCTTCGCGGAGTGGCTGCGCTCCCACGAACTCGGCATCATCGCGGCGCAACGCTGCAGCGATCCCGTCGCCGAGTCGCGATTGCACTACCAGCTGGGCCGGGCCCACCTCGACCTGGACCAGCAGGACCTCGCCGCCCGCGAGAACCAGCTCGCCGTCGACCTCGCGCAGGCCGCAGGCGACCGGCGCACCGAGTCCGCGGCGCTGGAACAGCTCGGACGCATCGCGCAAGCCCGCAACGACCTCGACACCGCCATCGAGTGCTTCACCGCGAGCTGCACCTCGAAACGCCCTCGGCATCCCGCGGGTTGCAGCCGCGACCGTCGTCTCGGCGACGCGTACGTGCACGCCGGCCGGTACGACGACGCAGAGTTGCACCTCATCATCGCCCAGCAGATGTTCGCCGAACTCGCTCCGAAAAGGACGAAGCCCGAACGGCCCTCGGCCTGGCGCGCATCGACGCGCACAGACAGCGGTTCGACGTCGCGGTCGAGCGATTGAACCGCGCCCGGCTGGTGCTGACCGCTCGGCATCCCCGGCCTACGAGTCAGACGTCCTGCGCGCCTTGGCCGAAGTCGCGGTCCTGAACGGCAACATCGAACAAGCCCGCAGCTACCTGACCGAGGCAATCGCGCTGGTAAGCGACCTCGGCGGGGTATCGCTGGCCTCGCCAGCGCCGCGCTCGCCAAGCTCGCGCCAGCGGATGAGGCCGAGATCCCGCGGAACAACGACACACGGCATGACCAGACACCCCCGCATCAGCCCGACGGCGCTCACCTGCACACTGGACCGACGGCCGGCGAACCTCACCGTCACGGAGGCAACACCATGCAGTTCCCCGGACCTGATCCAGAAACAATGCGACTGGGCAAGCAACTCGAGGCGCGCTGATCGTCGTGGTCGCATCGAACAGCGACCCCCGCCCCCGCCTCGATATCGCCAACACGATGATCGAGCGAGGCCTCTCGGCCGGACCGCCGGGCCGAGTACTGGCCATGACCCTGGTCGAGTTGACGATGCAGCACCTCCAGAACGAGACGACCCCCGATCCGTACGGCAAGTTCGCCCAGCACCTCGTACGCCTCGGCGTCTGCACCGAACTCGACCTCGCAGCAGCCTTCACAGGGCGGGCGCTGAACAGCGGCCTGGCTCAAGGCTGGCTGCCCGCCGAGGTGTATGACCAGCTTGCAGCGTTCGACGGCGGCGATCCGACCATCCTGGAGATGCTCGCGCAGATCGAGCGCCGGGCGTAAGCGCCGTGGCCGGTCATCCGGACCCGGTGGTGGGGTGATCCAGGCTGGATCACCCCACCACGAGGCAGTGCACTGCACACGTTCGGTCAGGGCGTGCGCTCGTCGCGGACCGCCACACCCATGATCTTCTTCACCAGAGCCGGGTCGAGGTCCGGCATCAGCAGCATCAGCTGATCGAACTCCGGCTGGCCGATCACCTGCACATCGGTCGGCGGCCGCGAGGGCGGCATCGGCTCGATCGAGACGCCGCCGAAGGGTGTCAGCCGGAAACTGCCCCCCGATCTTTCGGCGCGGCCGTGTCGGCCGGCGAGTTGAACTGTCACCATCGATCCTACCCCTTGATCGTCCCGATCCTGGTCCTGAGGAGACGACCGGCCGTCTGCGCCGGATCGTTGCCGCGCGCCGGTCGCGGCGGGCCCGCTGCGACCTTCCCCGAAGCGGAGCGGTGTACCGACCCCCTGCGCCAGTACTCCGCACCGCGCTCGTGAAGTCCGAATTACCGGACCGCCCTGCCGTCGAACGCGTGATCGTCTCGACGTAGCAACAATAGGCGCAAAGCGGCAACTGTCAACGCAATGCGGGGCATTCGGTGTCATGTTTTTGTCCGACGATGCGCTAATGGCGAAGAGGCTAGCGCGGAGTAGCGCAGTGAGGGCGCTACGTGCGCGCACGCCCCGTGTCGAAGCCGTCGATAGGTCCCGCTGACCAGCAGGTCCCTGCGAAGCATCATGAGTATTGCAAGTTGCATTAATGCATCGACGGCCCGGTCGGCTGATCGAAAAGGGTCCCACTTCCGCGATTAATCGCCAAGGCCTGCAGTCCAGGTAAAAAGGGGGTTCTTAATCGCCTCCGTAGCGCTTTCCGATTTTCCTACGTAGTGCCGTGAAAATCCCTACGTAGTCGATTTAGTTCTATTTCCGTAGTAGCGACGATGAATCGAACCGGGCGATCGCCGATGCTGAAGTTCGGCACGCCTCACCACTGCGTGCCGGACGAGGGGAAGCACCACCGCGTGGCCGGGGGCCACCGCGCGAATCCACGACGCATCACGCGGGGCGCCTTCCACGCCGAGCAGATCCCGTCTCGGCGGAGCCACCGTGCACCACAGGAGAACCAGATGACCCTCACCGCCGGCTTCTTCGGTTCCGACTACTGGACCGATCCGCTGATGGTTGGCGACCGAGAGCGCGAGCGCGCCGCCGTCGTTGCCGCCACTCTGCCCGACGGGCTCCCAGTCTGGGTGATCACGCGCTTCGACGACGCACGCGCGGCCCTTGACGACCCGAGGCTCAGCAAAGACAGCGCGGCCCTGGTCAAAGCGATCCAGCACCAGCTTGAGGCCGCAGGCTACGGCGACCGGAATCCCTCGGGCATGTTCGGCCCGCACGTCCTGTTCAGCGACCCGCCCCGCCACACCCGGCTACGCAAGCTGCTGATGTACGCCTTCACCACCAAGCGCGTCAAAGCGCTCGAACCGGTCTTCCGGAACATGACCGCCGACCTGGTGGCCAACCTGCCCCTCCACGAGGAGGTCGACCTGATCAGCCAGGTCGCCGTCCCGCTGCCGCTCGCCGTGATCTGCGAACTCCTGGGCGTACCGGCCGACGCCCGCGAGCCGTTGCGCCCCCTCGTGGATGCCATCAACCTCAACGACCCGGCCACGGCCCCGGCCGCCTCCGACCAGCTCGTCGGCTTCTTCACCGACCTCATCGAGCACAAGCGCCGAAAGCCCGGTGACGACCTGGTCTCTGCGCTGATCCACGTCGACGACGGTCAGCCAGACAAGCTCGCTGACGACGAACTGCTCGGCACGCTCTTCCTGCTCCTTAACGCCGGCCACGACACCACCGCGAACCTCATCGGCAACACCCTGCGAGCGCTGCTGCAGGACCGCAGGTATCGATGGCGGCTGGTCCACGAACACCCCGAGCTCATCCCGAACGTCGTCGACGAAGTCCTGCGCTACGACAGCCCCGTCCGGATGGCCACGCACCGCGTCGTCGCCGAGCCCGTCGAGTACGGCGGGATCACCCTGCTCCCCGGCGAGATCGTGCTCATCTCCCTGCACAGCGCCAACCGAGACCCACGCCAATTCGGCGAGCACGCCGCCCAACTCGACCTGCACCGCGACCGCCACGACCTCCGGCACCTCGGCTTCGGGTACGGGCTGCACCGATGCCTCGGCGCAACCCTCGGCCGCATGGAAGCCGAAGTCACGATCGAAACGTTCGCGCGTGCCTTCCCCCGCGCCGTATTGCTCGACCAAGCCGAACTCCGCCGGCGGCGAAGCCCGATCATGAACGGCTGGGACCGGCTGCCGACGCTGCTCGACGTCGGGCACTGACCGACGGAGGTGATGCAGGCGGGATCACCTCCGGGCCGCGATCAGCGTCGCTGGTGCTCTTCGAACCACTCGCGGATCTTGAGCACCCGGCCACGGCGCCCTTCACCGCGCGCGCCCAGCTTGTTCGCGACGTGCTGTACGTGCGTCTCCGCGGTCCGCTGCGTCACCCCCAGCCGCTCGGCAATCTCCTTGTTCGCCAGTCCCTCCGCGAGCAACCGGGCCACCTCGAACTCCCGCTCGGTCAGCCGGTTGGGACGCTCGTCCTTGACCACCGGCGCCGGCGGGGCGGATAAGGTCTCCAAAGCCAGCTCGATGACCTTGCCGCGGCTCAGCCCGAGCCCGATCTCCCGTTCGGTCGGCAACGAGTCCAGTTCGCGGCGCAGAAGGTCCTCTGTCTGGCGCTGCAGCTCCCAGAAGGGCAGCAGGGCCGGAACGATCACCTCAGCTTCTTGCTGGAATTTCGCCACGCCGGCCAGCGACCTCGCCGCGCGTGCCAACCGTCCCAGCCGCGCCGCGAGCAGGGCGATCAACCAGATTGTCCAGAGTAGGCCCCACTTGTCGCCCATCTCGTGCTGCGCGGCCAAGGCCTCCTGCGCCAGCTGCACCGCCCGGCCGAGGTCCGCGCCGAACAGCATTTCCACCAGCGCGCACGTCCACTTGGCCCAGGAGATGCACCAGGCGGCGCCGGCGGTTTCGGCGTCCTCCAGTAGCCGGGCACTCTCCCGCACGGCGACGTCGCGCAGGCCCAGCATCGCCGCGGCCATCGACCTGAACAAGCGGGCCATCCAGGCGTCGCCCGGAGCGTCGTTGTCGAGGAACCAGCGTTCGGCCTGCTCGAACAGCTCGATCGACTGCCGAGCCACGCTCAAGTCGCGCTCGAAGAGCCACAATCGGGTCGCCCGCGCGTAGAGCAGCGGCCCGAAGTCGTGGAAGCAGCCGAGTGTCCGGGCCGCCGCCTCCGCTGCCACCAGCAACGTATCGGCGCGCTCGCGGTCTCCCTGGCACAGCGCCACAGTGGCGGTGAAGCTCAGCGCGCTCACCAGCGTGTGACTCGGCTCGTCGGGATGCCACCGGCGGGCGGCTTCCAGCATCAGGTTGCTCTCGCTCAACCGGCCGGTGAAGTAGAACAGCCGTGTCCGCGCGACGTTGTTGAACAGGTCCATGCCCTGCAGCACCGTGCGCGGGTTCGCCAACCGGGTTTCCTGGGCCACGCGCAGGTTCGGCAACGCGGCGCTCAAGCGGCCGAGCCAGCCGGTTTCGTCGTGCCCGAACCAGTTCCGGGCACCTTCGATGGCAAGCGCTTCGTAGTGGTCTGCGTGCCGTTCGCGTATTTCGTCGGCTTCCTCGTCGCTCAGCTGCTCGTACGCGAACGCCCGAATCGACTCCCACAGCCTGAATCGCAGCCCGTCGTGGTGGCGCTCCGCGACCATGAACGACCGCTTGTGCAACCCGTTCAGCAGGTCGGCGATGACGTCCTGATTCCCAAGGTCCGCGCCGAGCGCCGCTGCGTCGTCAAGCTCGAAGCTGCCTTCCAACAGCGAAAGCCGCGTCAGCATCCGCTGCTCCGCATCGCCAAGCAGGCCGTAGGACCAGCTGACCGTCCATTCCAGCTTCCGGTGGCTGCGCTTGGCCGAGGTCCCCCGCCCAGGCTCAGCAGGTTGGTGCGCGTGACCAAGCTGGCCAACGAGACCGTGTCCATCCGGCCGGCGATCAGCTCGATCGCCAGCGGCATCCGATCGACCCGGTTGACGACCGTGCGCGCGTTGTCGTCGTCGACGGGTGGGATGACGACGTTGATGTTGCTCGCGCGCTCGCGCAGCAACTGCAGCGCCTCGTCCTCCGACAGCGGCGGCACATCCAGCCACGACTCGCCCTCCACCCGGATCGCGGCCTGACTGGTGGTGACGATCTGCAGGTCCTCCGCCGCCTCCAGCAGGGTGCGGACCAGCTGCGCCAGAGCGCTGTCTTCCTCGTCGTCAACCAGGTGCTCGCAGTTGTCGAGCATCAGCAGCTGACGCTTGGTCCTCAGGTGGGCGATGAGCCGGGCCGCTCCGTGCCTCGCGGAGTTCGCCGGAATGCCCAGCGCCTCGGCTACAGCCGACTCGAGTTCGTTCGAGCGCACGTTCGTCAGCTCGACCAGCACCACGCCGTCGCGGTACACGCCTTCCTGCTGGATCACGGAGCCGAGCCGGCGCATGAGTCGGGTCTTGCCGATCCCGCCGGGACCCTTCAGCGTGAGCAGCCGGGTGGATTTCAGGAGTTCGCGTGCGGCCCGCAGCTCGTGATCGCGGCCGACGAACGTCGACAGGTCGGCGCGCAACAGCGGCGCCGGTTGGCCCTCGGCTTCGTGGCCGCCTCCCGGCGGCCCCTCGCCGTCCTTCTTCATCGACGCATAACTGCCCAGCACTCGTGCACTCCCCCAGGTCCCTACGGCCTCGGCATCACCGCGGCGGCATACACCCGCCCTCCCGACCACCACCATAACGTGCTCCACCGACAATCACCGCAGGTCAGCGACACCGTGAACCGGCGAGTTGCAGGTGGCAACCTCACGCGGTTATGCAGGCCGAATCAGGTCGGCTCACTGCGTCCGCGGTAGCGCGACGCGGCGTCGAGCACCGCCACGGCCGCCTGCAGATCCGCCTCGTCAAGAGAAAGCATCAGCGTCAGCGCACCGCGAAGGGCAGGTCGATCGCTCATCGCAGCGACGACCTCCGCGACCAGGTGCGTGTCAGCAGGCTCGGTGTTGCGCAGCAGCTGCAGCGCCAGCTCCCGAGTCCGTGGATCGCGGAGGGCCACCGCGGTGTCGATCTCGCGGATGATCTTGACGCTTTCCTCGTCGTCGAAGAAGTAGCTGGCTGGCACGTGGAAAAACGACGCCAGCCCCTGCAGCACGATCCGGGTGGGGTTCTCCTTCCTGTTGTTGATCATGGCCCCGACGTACGCATAGTCCACCGACTTGCCGGTCAACTTGGTGACCCCCGCGGCGATGTCCTGCTGCGTATATTTCTTGCCGTCCGGCCGGCGGACGTGCTCGATCAGGTAGCGGATGCGCTCACCCATGGTGGGAATCGGTCGGCCGCTCACTTCGACCGCCGACGTCTTCGTGCCGCCCGTCACCGCATCCTCCTCGGTCGACCCTGCCGGGACTAACAGCTCCCTGACCTGCGAAATGCTGAGTCTGGTTGACAACTAGCGAAACTCGTCTATCTTCGATGGAAATACTAACCAGAGTCCGCATCCGAGGGGAAGCGTTCTCCAGGATCATCGCGAACTTGCGCGCCAGTGTCGAACTGGCGGCCTGCGCTTCGACGAGCCTCGCGGCCTGCCGGACCAGGAACGACCACCGTCACAAGATCCACTGCGTGCCGTAGACGACTCCGCGGGATGGAGCCGTCCACGGCGTAGCTGGGCCGTGCCGCCTCGCGGCCCTCGACGGCCACCGGCCGGGTAGCCACACCAAGATGGCAGCACCCCGGCCGGTGGTCAGCCCTGAAAACCGGTGATGCAGCCCGCATCACCGCGAGCGGACCTTTGGGGGGAACGTTCATGTCACCGCACACCTGGCTCCATCGCCGCGACCGGCTCTTTCTTCGAATCGGCCGCCGAACCGAGCCAGTTCCCGAGCCGATCGAAGGGCTCCTGCTCCACGGGCCCGGCGACCTCACAGCCGACGTCGGCGCCGACCTTCTGCGCCTCGACGGCACCCTCGTCGCGCTCGCGCGCCGCCTGCGGGCCGACGCCGAAGCCGCCGCCCGCCAGATCACCCGGGACCACGGCGGCCGAAGCGAGCGAGCCCGCGCCGGCATCACGCGCTCCCGCGTCGACGCCGTCGCCGGGCACACGCGCATCGTCGAGCAACTCGACGACGTCACCCTCACCACCGAGATGCTCCGCGAGTTCGTCACCAGCCTCGCCGCGGACGGCCTCCTGCGCGACGCCGCCGCCGGCTGGAAACGCAACCCCGAGCCCCCAGCCCACGTCGAGGTCATCCTCGACGAGTTCCTCGCCGCGCAGCTCGACCGCCGCCGCGCCCGCCCCGACGGCTGGGGTGGCACTGCGCTGGCCGGCATCGAGGAATTCGGCGCACACTGGCGCCGCGAACCCGACGACGACCCCAGCGAACTGCCCCCGACCTACCTCACCGGCAGCTGGGCGCTCGGCTACCTGCCGTCCACCGCCGAGGTCTACGCCGTCCGCCGAGCCGACGGCCCACACACTTTCTGGCTGCTAGGCACCGGCTTCGCCACGTTCGACCAGGTCGCCGCCGTCCTCGCGCCGATCCTGCCGAAAATGCGCTGCCCCAACTCCTTGATCCTCGCCGCCGACACCATCCACGCGGCACGACGCCCAGTGCACTCGCACGCCGAAGCCGGATGACGCAGCGGCCATCGCCCGGGACACCCCGGAGCCTCCAAGCCCGAGCGCGCGGTGACCGTGACCACCGCGGTGCTCACCCCCCTCGTCGCTGCACCGTCCACCCTGGACGGTGCAGCGACGAGCAACCCCAGAAGGACAACATGAAGAGCCGCAACGACACCACCCGCCCCCCGGCGCGACGGCATCGGCGCGCTCTTCTCGCGGTCGCCGGCGTCGCGGCCGCCGCGCTCGCAGGATGCTCCAACTCGCCTCCGCCCGCTCCTGCTCCCCCGCCGCCGATCCCGCCTGCATCACCGGTTCCACTACCGCCGCCGGGCACCGACGGTCCGGAACTGACGATCGACGGGCAGGTCACCTGGACGATGCCCCACCCAGGATGCGTTCAACTGGCCATCGGCTCACAGGTTTTCACCCTGGTCGGACCGGCCGCAGAGAGCCGGTCCGGCGCAGTCCGCGCAGGAACCGCGCCGCACTCCGAACGCGTGCGGATCACCGGCTACGTCGCCCGCGTCGGCGCGTCGGTCTGCGGCGCGCAGCGAAACCTCGTCGCACAACGAATCGAACCCACCACCGGATAATTCCAAAAACGCAAAAGTGCCACTCTTCACCTCGATCTAAATTCCGCGATCGAGGCCCTTGGCGTGCGCCGAAAACCGTCGAATAATCCGGCAAAAAATGACTGCCGAAATGGTTGACACCGCGAGTGAGGCCGATGCAAGGTGATGACGTCCGGCAAGCATAGCTGCTGGTCAGGTCGGCAACCTTGCTGGCCGACACCGAGGGGGACCCGCGGTCACCGCAGGAAATCGACCCGATCGACGCGTCCATCGGTCGAAATCTCTTGCATGCACACAACGGCAATTCGTCAGCGGGCTCGGTGCGTCGGAAAAGACAACGAAACGGGAGCCATTCATGGCAGTACGACCTTCCCGCGCGGCCGGCCTCATCGCCGGATGCGCGGTACTCGTGGGAATCGCCGCCGCACCGGCCGCGACCGCCCAGGACAACACCGCGCCCGACGGCCGCGCCGCGGTCGAAGGCTCGGTTCCCACCTGGGCCACACCCGCCGCCCGAGTCGGCCACGCCGACCCCGGCCAGCACCGCCGCGTTCAGGTCGCGCTCGCCCTGCGCGACCCCGCCGGAGCCGAAGCCCTCGCGAAAGCCGTGTCCACGCCGGGCTCGCCGCAGTACGGCCAGCACCTCGGCAACGCCGAGTTCCTCGCCCGCTTCGGGCCGACCCAGGAAAGCGTCGACCAGGTCACGACCTGGCTGCGTAGCCAAGGCCTGCGCGTGACCGGCGTCGCCGGGAACCGCCACTACGTCGAGGCCGACGCCGACGTCGCCCAGCTGCAGACCGCGTTCCGGACCAGCCTGGCGACCTACCGCCACACCACGCGCGACGGCCGCACGCACGTCCTCGCCGCGCCGGAGTCCGCCGTCACCGTCCCGGCCGCCATCCGCGGCACCGTCACCGCCGTTCTCGGTCTCGACGACTCGAGCAAGACCATCACCCCGGCCCAGGCCACCGCCATCCGCCCGGACGGCACCCGCCCCGGCGTCACCCCGGCGGCCGGCGACCCCAACAGCTGCGCCCGCTTCTGGGCCGAGACCAACAACGCGAACGTGCCGCAGAAGTACGCCACCGGTCAGCAGAGCAACGCCCTCTGCGGCTACACCAGCCCCCAGCTGCGCGCGATCTACGGCCTGCCCAGCTCGGCCACCGGCGCCGGGCAGACCGTCGGCATCGTCGGCGCATACAACCTGTCCACCATCGTCGGCGACACCAACCGCGCCGCCGGGCAGTTCGGCGCACCGGCGCTGACCAGCGGCCAGTACAGCGCCGTCCTCCCCGGCACCTTCACCGACCAGGACCGCTGCGGGCCCGACTCGTGGGCCAGCGAGCAGGCGCTCGACGTCCAGGCCATCCACGAAGTCGCCCCGGCCGCGCGGATCACCTACTACGCGGGCAAGAGCTGCCTCGACCTGTTCAACACCCTCAACAAGGCCGTCGCCGACAACAAGGTCAGCGTCATCAACAACTCGTGGCTCTACCCCGGCGAGAGCACCGTCTCGCAGGCCGAACGCGACCAGATCGGCGCCATCGCCGTCCAGGCCGCCATTCAGGGCCAGGCCATCCTGTTCGCCTCCGGGGACTCCGGCGACAACTCCGCCCCGGCCGCAGCCGGGCGCGCCGAAGCCAGCTATCCGGCCTCGCACCCGTGGGTCACCGCCGTCGGCGGCACCTCGGTGGCGCTCGACGCCAGCAACCGCGTGAAGTTCCAGACCGGCTGGGAAAACAGCGGAAACACCCAGTCCGGCAGCGCCTGGACCCCGCAGACCGACGCCGACGGCCGCTTCGCCGGTGGCGCCGGTGGCGGCGTCAGCAAGATCTACGACCAGCCCGACTACCAGCAGGGTGTCGTCCCGGCCGCGATCGCCGGCGGCCACCGCGCCGTCCCGGACATCTCCGCCCTCGCCGACTCCTACACCGGCCTGGCGATCGGCTTCACCACCCCGCAGGGCTACGCCGCCTACTCCAGCGGCGGGACGTCGCTCGCCGCGCCGATCCTCGTCGGCCTGGTCGCCAACGCCCAGCAGGCCCACGGCGGCGACCGGCTCGGCTTCCTCAACGCCGCGCTCTACGCACTCAGCGGAAAGGCGCAGATCACCGACGTGAAGCCGGTCAAGGCCGGGATCTGGTCGCCGTACATGGCCGGTTTCGGATCCGTGACCGTGCCCACGGCGTCCGGCTCGTACCTGCTCGACCTCGACAGCAAGCCCCAGACGCTGCAGTCCGGCACCGGCTGGGACCCGGTGACCGGCGTCGGCACCCCGGCCGCCGGCTTCGTCTCCGCTCTCGGCCAGTAGCACCCCGGGGTGGCTGCCGACCCGGGGGCGGCAGCCACCTCGCCCCATCACCTCAACCAGGAAGGAGGTCGCGCCGTGGCCGACGACACCGAGCACCAGGACCAGCCCACCGCCGTCGACGTCACCAGCCCGGCCACGCCCGCCCGCGGCCGCCACCGCCGCCCAGCCGCCGAGTCCGCCCGCAACCGCCGCGGTACTCGCTGGGCCATCGGCATCCTCGCCGCGCTCGCCGTCCTCGGCGCGCTCACGTGGGCCGGCTGCGGCACCGGCGGATCCGACGCGGTGATTCAGCGTGGATCGTTCGCACGCATGGGGATCGACGTCGACGACGTCGCCGTGATCGAGCCCGAGCCGGTCACCGCGCAGCAGCTCGCCGGACTCCCCCGCGCCGACACCTTCGGCGCCGTGCCCGCCGCACCGGCCGACCCCGCGCCGCGCGACGTCCCCAGCGGCCGCCTGGCCCACCCGACCGCCGTAATCCCGGTTTACGCCGCCCCCGGCGGCCCGGCGATCGCCGCGCTGCCGCCCACCGAACTCGTCAGCGATACCTGGCTGCCCGTCGTCGCCGAGCAACCCGGGTGGGCCGAGGTCCTGCTGCCTACCCGGCCGAACGACCGAGCCGGATGGCTCTACCTTGACGACACCGTCAGCACCGCCCACAGCTCGTACCGGCTCGAGGTCGACCGCGCCCGGTTCACCCTCGACCTGTACCGCGAAGGAGCGCGGGTCGGGCACTGGACGGTCGGGGTCGGCAAGCCCGGCTCGCCGACCCCGGTGACCCGCACGTTCATCCTCGCGTCCATCAAGGACGTCCGCCCGACCTTTTCGCCGATCGTCCTTCCGACCGGCGCCCACAGCGACACCTACTCCACCTACGGCGGCGGCCCCGGAACGGTGGGCCTGCACACCTGGCCCACCGCCGACGTCTATGGCCGCCCCAGTTCTGACGGCTGCGTCCGGATTCCGCCGGACGCGCTGCAGGTGATCAGCACGCAGGTCCCGATCGGGTCCCCGGTGCTGATCCGGTGAACACCCATCCAGGCCCGGCCGGGCCACTTCAGGCAAGGGGGGACCACGTGGTCCGCACATCCAGAACCGTTCTCGCCGGTATCGGCGCTGGCGGCGCCCTCATCGCCAGCGCCACGGCGCTCGTGCTCACCGCCGGAGCGCCCGCCGACGCGGCCGCCACCACCTCGACCGCCTACGGCGTCTCGGCCAGCGGCGTCGACCCGGTCGGCGCCACACCGTCGGTATCGAGCAACGGCGCGGTCAAGACCGCATCCGGCGCCGCCGCGGGCAAAGCTGGGACCTTCTCGGCGACCGGGATCACGGTGCGAGCCGGTGCCGGAATCGCGGAGGCGACCGTGGGCAACCTGACCGTCGGCGGCAAGTCCATCGGCTCAGTCAGCGCGAAGTGCTCGAACGGCAAGACGACCTACAGCCACTCGGGCAGCGCGCCCGCCGCCAGTAACCTCAAGGTCAGCTTCGGCGGCGGCGCAGGCGCGACGGTCCAAATCACCGGCGCTGGCGGAAAGGCGGTCGAGACCATCACGGTCGCGGTCGTCAAGTGCGGCACCGGCACCCCGCCGCCGACCAGCCAGCCTCCGACCGGCCAGCCCACCCAGCAGCCGCCGACCGGCCAGCCCACGCAGCCGCCCGGCGGCCAGCCCACCCACCAGCCCAGCGGCAAGCCCAGCAAGCAGCCGCCCACCGGCACGCACCGGCCGGGCTCGACGCCGGACAAGCCGGCGCCCCCGCCCGTCCCGCGCGACGGCCACCACCCGGTGACCGGCTGAGCGGCCTAACCCGCCGCTCAGAACCCCCACGGCTAGGCGGCCCGCTCCACCTTCCCCGGGAGCGGGCCGCCGAGCCCCCACCTCAAGGAGAACCCGTGATCAGCAAGACCATCGCCCGGATCATCGTCATCGGCGGCCTCGCCAGTGCCGCCGCGCTCGGCACCGTCGGCGTCGCCGCGGCCGCCACACCGGGCTCGTACTCCCACGGCATCACCGCCTCGCCGAGCGCCGCGATCGGCACCGCCACCGTCAGCCCGGACACCCGCGAAGGCATCGTGCAGCCAGACGGCACCCGCATCTGGGCCACGCCGGGCAACCGCGAACTCGTCGTCCAGCCGAACGGCACCCGCATCTGGTGGTGACCAACCGCCTCCGACACCGGTGATCCAGCCCGTATCGCTGACACCGGAACCGGAAGCACCGAGTGTGGGCGGGGCGGCGCCCCACACCCGGAAACTCCTACCGCAGAAAGGTTTCCGTGCCAGCGCCACCGCCCACGCCGCGCCCGACAAGGCTGCTCAGCCGCGGCAACCGCCGACTCGCCGACGCCGGCGTCTACACCTGGACGCTGCCCGCGCTCTCGGCCCGCCTCAACGGCGTCACCATCCGCACCTGCGAATCGGCCGGCATCTGCGCGCACGTCTGCTACGCGCTGGCCGGAACCTACCGCTTCGCCAACGTCCGCCGCCGCCACCTCGCCAACCTCGCCTACGTCATCGAGGACCTACCCGGATGGGAGCACGCGATGACCACCGAACTCGCCGCCGCGCGCTTCACCGGCGCCTGGGTCCGAATCCACGACGCCGGCGACTTCCTCTCCGACGCCTACACCCGCGCCTGGCTGCGCGTCATGCGAGCCACCCCACGCACCAACTTCTACTGCTACACCAAAGAAATCCGCCGGTTCCGACGCCTCGTCGAGCCGAGCCCACCCGAGAACTTCCTCTTCGTCTACAGCTTCGGCGGCCGCGACGACCAGCTGCTCGACGACCGGCGCGACCGCGTCGCCGACGTCTTCCCGACCCGAGCGGCCATCGACGCCGCCGGCTGGCACTCCCAAGAGGACTCCGACCTGCTCGCCGTCCTCGGACCAGCTCCGGTCGGCATCCCAGCCAACAAGATCGCGCAGTTCCTGACCCGCCTGGAAGGCCGCACCTTCCGGCAGTGGCAGGCCGAAGACGACGCCCGCCGCGGCCGCCGCCCCTGCAGCGAGCGCGTCAACGACACGCTGCGACGTCAACCGCGTCGCGGGCCCGCCGGGCTGATCCGCGCTGCATCACACCGGCCCGTCGACGTCGCTCCGCTCGCTGACAGCGAAACCCCGATCGCGGAAACGAGGCCCTCGTGACGCTTTCGGTGATCAGCTATGGCGGAGGAGTGCAGTCCACGGCCATGCTCGTACTCGCCGCACAAGGCCACATCCTCATCGACGCGGCCCTGTTCGCCAACGTCGGTGACGACTCCGAGCACCCGGCGACGCTGCGCTACGTCCGCGACGTCGCCGAGCCCTGGGCCACCAAGCACGGCCTGGCCCTCCACGTACTCGACCGCGTTAAGCGCGACGGCACCACCGAAACCCTCTGGCAGCGCCTCACCCGCCCGGGGTCTCGGTCATTGCCGATCCCGGTCCGCATGTCCAACGGTGCACCTGGAACCCGCTCGTGCACCGCCGACTTCAAGATCCGCGTCATCGGCAAATGGCTCAGGGCCCACGGCGCGAGCGCAGCCGCACCGGCCACGGTGAACATCGGGATCAGCGTTGATGAGATCCACCGCGCGAACACCCGCCGAGTGGAGCCGCACGAGCACATCGTCTACCCCCTGTTGGACCTGAGGATGCGCCGCACAGATTGCGCGCGCCTCATCGCCGCCGCCGGGCTCCCGGTGCCGCCGAAGTCGGCGTGCTGGTTTTGCCCGTACCACCGCCCGAGCGTCTGGGCGACGATGCGCGCCGAGGAACCCGCACTGTTCAACCGGGCCTGCCACCTCGAAGACCTGCTCAACGCCCGCCGCGCCGCGCTCGGCAAGGACGCGGTGTACCTGACTCGGTTCGGGCGCCCGCTACGCGACGTCGTCGACCCAGGCGTCCAACTGCTCCCGCTGCTCCCCGCCGACACCGACAGCGGATGCGATTCCGGGTGGTGCATGACATGACCTCCGTGCCGAAATTGCACCTGGTACCCGTGCCCTTCGCCTACGCCGCAGGCTTCGTCGACACCTGGCACCGCACTCACAAGCGACCCCCCGGCTGCAAATTTTGCGTCGGCGTCGCCGACGATGACGGCGTCCTCCGCGGCGTCGCCATCGTCGGCCGCCCTGTCTCCCGGATGCTCGACAACGGCGCCACGCTCGAGGTCACCCGCACGACCACCGATGGCACCCGCAACGCGAACTCGATGCTCTACGGCGCTGTCACCCGCGCCACCTTCGCCCTCGGCTACAGCCGGCTGATCACCTACACCCAGCGCCCCGAGAGCGGCGCGTCGCTGCGCGCCTCCGGCTGGCGCGTCATCGCCGAGCGCCCAGCCCGGCCCGGGTGGACAAGGCCCAGCCGTCCCCGCGCCGTCCTCGGCACCGAAGCCATCCCCCGCACGCTCTGGGAGGCCACGTGACGCCCCCGCCCGGCGCCCCGCCGCCCCGGCGGCGCTCAGCCGACGTGAACCGCACCAGCCCGCGCCCCCAGCCCGCCGTCCGGTGCCGCCCGCTTCGACCGGGCCGCCCACGGCGACCACGGCCCCGCACCACGGGGCACGCCGACAACGAGGAAGGAGGCCAGCACCACCGGCGGCCGCCGGGCTCCACACCGATGGCGCGCGCGACCGCCCCGTAACCCCCCAACGGGAGCGCGGCCGCCGAAACAGCAGCCGCATGTCGCCAACCACGGCCACCCCGGAGCCCGGCCGCCACCGGCCACCCGGACCCATCACGACCAGGAGCACCATGGACCACCACCCGCGGCCCGACAGCACGCCGGCACCCGGTGACGCCGTGCTCGCCCCGCCGATGCCGGTGATCCTGCGCGGCGACGCCCGCGCGCTCCCGCTGCAGGACGCCTCCGTCGACCTCGTGGTCACCTCCCCGCCGTACTACGCCCTACGGTCCTATCAAGACGGCGGCGACCACTATGTCGGCCAGCTCGGCGACGAGCCGAGCCCCCGCGACTACCTGGCCGCACTGCTGGACTGCACGCGCGAGATGGTCCGCGTCCTCAAGCCCACCGGATCGATCTTCCTCGCCCTCGGCGACAAGTACTCCGGCGCCCAAGGCCAGACGCAGACCGGCGTGCACGGCCGACAGCACCGCACCGACACCGCCGCGACCTGGCGCCAGACCGACCCGCGCCGGACCGGCATCCCGAACAAGTCGCTCATGCTGCTGCCCGAGCGCTTCCGCATCGCCGCCGTCGACGAACTCGGCCTCATCGCCCGCGCCGTCATCATCTGGGCCAAGCCCAACGGACTGCCCGAGTCCGTGACCGACCGCGTGCGCCGCTCGCACGAGGACTGGGTCCACCTCACCACCCAGCCCCGCTACTACGCCGACCTCGACGAAATCCGCGAGCTCTACGACGGCGACCGCGCCCTCTCCCGGCGCGTCAAGCACTTCGGGCCCGGCAAACACGTCCAGCGAGCCGCCTGGCACCGGCAGCACCTGCGCGGCCGGATCCCGGGCTCGGTGTGGCTGGTCTCTGCCCAGCCCCTGACCGTGCCCGCCTCGCTCGGCGTCGACCACTACGCCGTCTTCCCACCGCAATGGCCCAGTCGCCTCGTGCGCGCCTGGTCGCCCCTCGGCGGCGTCGTGCTCGACCCCTTCGGGGGCACCGCCACCACCGCGCTCACCGCGGCCCTCAACGGGCGGACCGGAATCAGCGTCGACCTCTCCGCCGACTACGGCCGCCTCGCTCGCTGGCGCGCCACCGACCCACGCGAGCGCGCCCGCGCCGCCGGCACCGACCCGGCGAAGGCCGCACCCGCAGACCCCGCCCAACCCGACCTCTTCGGAGGGCTGACCGAATGACGTCCTACCCACCCGCACCCCGCCCGACCCTCGTCGCCCAAGCGGCGTCCGTGATGCACGCTGGATCACCGCGCCGCAGCCAAGGCCGCCTGCACGGGCCCGAAGCCGAGCACCTCAACGTCGGCCGCGGCCAGCCGGTCGCCACAACAGCCGAAGCCAGCCAGCCTGCCGCCCGCCGTGGCCTCATGCCGTGCGGCACCCCACGACCGGAACAGGACGACGATGACCGACCCGCGGCCGCCGAAACCCACCTACCTCGACGACCCGGACCTACAACTGGTGATCGAGCCAGGTCACGAGCGCGCGAACGCCGGCGACGTCCTCGCCGAACTGCTGCACCGCCAGCCCAACGCGCAGGAAGCTGCCTTGCTGATCAGAGGCGCGACGATGTTGTACACCGTCGGCGCGGGATCCGCCGCAGCCTGCCTGAGCACATCGATGACCTGGCTCTACGGCTGAACCGCGGACATCGCGCGCCAGCTGCGAGCCAGCCAGCGACCCAGCTTCTCGGAGCGACGGCATGATCGCGCACGAACCCGATCGCGCCGCCGCGATCCCACCCGCCGACGCAACCGAGACCCCCGCGGTGATGCAGGCGGGATCACCGACTGCCGTGCCGACGCGCTCCCCCCGACGTCCGGCCGCGCTCGCGTTGCTGATCGCCTACGTTGCCAGCATCACCCTCGGCAACGTCGCCACCACCTACTTCGGCGTCGTCCCCGCAGGATTCGGGCTCACCGTCACCGCCGGCACCTTCGCCAGCGGCTTGGCAATGAGCTTCCGCGACCACCTCCAAGACGTCGCGGGCCTCCGCTGGGTCACGGCCGGCATCGCCGCGGGCATCACCGTCTCCGCGATCAGCGGAGACCTCCGCATCGCAGTCGCGTCCGCAGTCGCGTTCACCCTCGGCGAACTCGCCGACCTCGCCATCTACACGCCGATGCGCCTGCACTGCGGATTCCGGCACGCCCTGATCGTTTCCAACGCCGTCGGTGCGCTCATCGACACCTGGCTGTTCCTGACCATCGCCGGGCTCCCACGCACCACCGACCTCGTCGCCGGGCAACTACTGGTGAAAGCCGTGTGGATCACCGGCCTCTACCTGCTCGTCCGCGAAGCGGCACGACGTGCTGTACCTCGCCAACCCCAGCTCGCCGAAGGTGCGTGACGCCATGCGCGCCGGCGAGCTCGGCCAGATGTGCACCCCCGCCGAGGGACGCATGCCGCTGCCCGACGTCGAATGGGCCGCCGACACCGGTTGCTACTCCCGCAAGGGCTACCCCGGCGATGCACGGTGGATCGCGTGGCTGGAGAAGCTGTTGCCCTGGCGAGAAAACTGCCTGTTCGTGTCCGCTCCGGACCGCTTCGAACCTGCCCTCGGCGAGCGCATGGGGTCGGCGTCGCTCGAGCGGTCCAGGCCGTGGCTACCGCTGATCCGCAACCTCGGATACCCCGCGGCCCTGGTCGCGCAGAACGGCCTCACCGTCGAGGACGTGCCCTGGCACGAGATCGATGCGCTGTTCGTCGGCGGGACCACCGAGTGGAAGCTGTCGCGCGCCGCCCATCGTCTGGAGATCGCCGCCAAGGAGCACGGCAAGCACCTCCACGTCGGGCGGGTGAACAGCGCCCGGCGCTGGCAGATCACAGAACTGTTCGGGTGCGACACCGCCGACGGCACCTTCATCACCTACGGGCCCGACCAGAACCTCGACCGTCAGGCGCGATGGCCGGTTCCCAACCTGTTCGGAGGCCAACCATGACCGGACCGACACTCGTCATCGCCGACGCCGCACCCGCGAGCGAAACTGGGAACCGCACGGCGACCGCGAGCTGCACCGGATCCGCGAGCGAAACTGGGAACCGCACGGCGACCGCGAGCTGCACCGGATCCGCGACCACCAACCCCGACCTGAGCGACGGGCAGCAATTCGCCGCCGACCGTGACCGGCTTGCCCGGATGATCCGGACAGCCCCGCGCTTCCTCGACGCCGTCCGCTGGTGGGCAGGATTTCCCCTCCGCGGTGAGCAGACCGCACCGGCCGTCACGCACGAGCTCGGCGAGGCCTCGGCCACACTGCTCGACCTCCCGGTCGGCACGATCGTGCTCCGACGCGAAATCCGGCTGCTCGGCGCCATGGCCGGACCGATCTTCACCGTCGCCACCGTCACCGAGTACGTCCACGAGGCCCTGCTCGGGGCCGACCTCGGCGCCCGCCGCGCCCTGCGCGACGGCGGCCAGCCCGTCGACGACGTCCTGGATGGACTCCACCGCGCCGCCTACCTGCTCGCCCGCCCACCCGTCGACGAGCACCAGGACCACGAGGCCCCCGCGCTCGTCTCCCACGCGGTCATCAGCGGCGCCGGACGCCCCGTCGCGCTCACCACGGAGGTCGTTCGCCGGCAGCTGGTCACCCACCGCGCGCCCGACACGATCCCGCACTACGCCGCCCGTCTCCCCGGGCCCGCCCGGATCACACCGTGAACCGCCACCTCGCTCCGGCGCCCGCCCGCGTTCGCCAGCGGTGCTGCGAAGAGCGCCCCACCAGCCGTACTTCCCTTCCCTGAGAGGACATCATGTCGACCGACCTCACGAACGAACTCCGCATTCAGACGCCGGGCTTCCCGCCCTACGCCCTCGGCGCGCAGAATCAGAAGCTCGCGCCGCTGGTCCACGCCGGCGTCGTGGACCCGAAAGGCCTCACGTGCGGGATGGTGCGGATGGAAGGCGCACACCACGCGGCTCCGCACATCCACGAGCACTCGCCGATCATCGTGTTCGTGCACCAGGGCATGATCGCCTCCCTCGTCGGCGAGGAGCTGGAACCCCTGCTGCATGCCCCCGGGTCCGTCCTCTGGATCGCGCCCGGAGTCCCGCACATCGGATGCAACCTCGACCCCGTCAACCCCGCCGTGGTGCTCGAAGCGCGTACCGACGAAGCCTTCAACGCCGACGTCGTCCGCCGTCCAGACCTCGACGCCCGGGTCGCCGAGCGCGTCGCGGACCTGCAACGCCGCTATGCCGCCGGGCAGCTCGACGACCAGCTGACCCGTCCAACCGTGCACATCGTCTCCCGGTGAGCGCCGTGGCTTCCGTTCCTGCCCGGCGGCTGCCCTGGGCACGACTCGCGGTGTTGGGCACCGGCACGCTCACGATGGGTGTCGGCATCGCACTGCTGGTCGCCAGCCGGCTGGGCATGGTGCCAATGGACACCGTGCACCTGGCCGTGGCGCACCAGCTCGGTTGGACACTCGGGCTCGGCATCCTGGCCTGCCAGGCGACCTTGCTCGCGACGTTCCTCCCGCTGAAGGTGCGACCGGGCATCGGCACCGCCGTCGGTCTCGTGGTCCCCGCGGTCACCGCCGACGCCGTCCTGGCCTTCCTGCCATCGCTGAACAGCCTGGTCGTGCGCCTGATCGTCTTCACCGCCGGTGGTGGCCTGTTCTGCCTCGGCGTCGCGCTGTACCTGGCCGCCGCTCTCGGCCCGCTGCCCCGGGACGGGCTCATGCTGGTCCTGGGCGGAGACCGGGAGGCCAGCGGCCACAACGGGTGGCGGCTCGCGCTCGCGCGGATCGGAATCGACGTGGTCTTCGTCGCCGGCGCCACGGCGATCTTCGGTCCCGCCGAGGCCGTCCGAACCGGGGCAGTCGGCGTGGGCACGGTCGTGCTGGCTCTGGCCAGCGGTCCCGTGATCGCCCGCGCGCTCCGCCGTCTCCGGCGGATCCCCTCGCTCGCTCCCCCGACGTCGGCACAACCACGCCCAGTACGAGCACGTCACGCTGCCGCGGAGACCACATGAACACGACCTCGTTTCGCGGCCACGCCGCGTCCCCGCCCGATTCAGCCTGGATCGCTACCGCGATTCGCGCTCCCGCGCGGTCTGACTGGACACTGCCAACACCGAAAAACCCGGCCGACACAACGGTTTTTAGCCGACTCAAATGCTTGACAAAGTCCACTTTTTGTGCATTGTGGACTGTCTTATTTGCCTCCCGCCGTACTGGAATCGCTCGCTGGATCATGCGCAGCGGACGGCTCGCCGTGCATCGCCGGGAGCAGATCACGACGTCTGCCGGGCGCGCGTCGCGGCCTGCTCGCGGCCGCCAGGTCGCTGCTGTCGGCCGCGATCACGTCTCGCCGCTCGTCGCGCCCGAGATGGCCGCCGTCCACATAGGAACGACCACCGCAGGCGCACTCGACGTGATCGCAACCTGCGGTGACCAGGGAAGATTCCCCGAGAGCCACCCGCGCCCATCGTCCCGCCGCCGCGCTCACGGCCGGAGTTTTTTCCGGAAGAAACTCGCGCGAGATCAGCGTGTCGAGACGTCGCAACGAGGAGACGTCCGATACAACTACGACATGGCTATGGGTAGACCACGACTTGGGCGCACGGCCAACGTCGACGTGCCCGTCACGCCGGAGTTGAAGCAGGAGTTCCAGGACGCCTGCAACGAGGCCGGGCGCTCGATGACGGACGTGGCCAACGAACTCTTCGCGCTTTGGGTTGCCCAGCGCCAGAAGGCGCCGAAGCAGCAGCCCCTGCCGCTCATGGACCTGAAGAAAGCGAGCTGAAACACCGGCACAGGGATGTGCCACAACTGAATACGTAGACGGGGCGTCCGAGAACCGGATAGCCCGAGGGCCCGCCGTAGCGGGCGGGCCCTCGGAAGTCTGGGGAGACCCAAGCCTGGCAGCAAACGATCTCCCGCGCGCCCCACCGACTACCCGTCACAGGAGGACCAGCGGTGGAACGCTGCCCCCAGGGTAGCGCACACCCTCGATCAGGCCACACGTCTGACGAAAAACCCGCCCGCGTGTCGCAACACACCCGGGCCCCGCTCGGCGCGAGTGCGCCAAACGCCGAGCAACTACACGCCCTTGACCAGGCGTTATTCGATGCGCCCTACATCGTCATCGACCGCGACAACAACAAGGTCGTGACGACCGCAACCGCCGACGCCGCGCGTGTCGCGCTGCAGCAGCACCCCGCCGCCGTCTCGATCGTCGGCACCGCGCGAGCCGGCATCGAAGTCGTCGACATCGACGCCGCCGACACCGGCGCACCCGCCGAAGCGGGCACCGCCGCGTCGGAGAACCTGCGCGACTGGCTCACCGGCCACGGCCTGCCCTTCCTCCGCCGAGCCTCCGGCCGCCCCGGCGGCCACCACGTTATCGCCCACGTACCCGCTGCGCTGCTCGACGCCTTCGCCGCCTACGTCGCCGACGTCGCCGAGCACCACGGCGTCGCCGCCACACTGCGCGTCCCGCGCACCCTGCGCCTGCTCACCGCGCCGCACCGCCACGGCCACCCCGCTCCGGTCCTCGAAGGCACCCTGACCCCCGCCGACGCCCCCACGGCGTCCACCGGCCCCGCCAGGACCCCTAAACGCCCCACCCATCGTCCGGCGTCCGGGCCGAGCAAGCCGGGCCAGCAGACCGCATCCGAACGCGAGTACGGCCGCACCTGTGCAGCAATCCGGCGCGGCCTCAACTTCACCCAGACGTGGGCCCTCCTCGGCGAGTGCCAGGTCGTCGAGCGCGGCCAAGCCGACTTCCGCCGGTTCATGTGGTTCCGTGCCGTCACCGAGGTCGCGGCCGAACGCGGCCTCGACGAGGATGCCGCGTGGGACCTCGCCCGCGAGGCAAGCGTCGCCCGAGCGCGTTCCCTCGGCCGCCAAGCCTGGCGCGAGCGCTACTGGCTTCCCGCCGTCGAGCGTGCCGCCGACCCGGCGCAGCGTCGCGTTCGCCGCCTCAGCGACCGCGCCGACGAGCCCCCGCACGCCCCGGCCGCGGATCCCGCCGAGCAGGCCGCCGTCCTCGAACGCACCCGCAAAGCGATGCACGACGCAGCGTCCGACCTCATCGCCAGGTTCCGCCCGCAGAGGCAGAAGAGCATCCGCGCCGTCATCGACGCCCTCGCCGTCGCCCTGGTCACCCGGGACGGCAGCATCGACGTCCGCACCCTCGCCGAACAGGCCTGTGTGTCCAAAGGCGTCACAGTGCAGGTCAAAGCCGACCTCACCGAACACGGCATCATCGCCGTTGCCGAGAAGTACAGCGGCGGAGCCGACGACTGCCACCGCTACATCCTCGGTTCCCGCGCTGAACAGGCACTTCCGCAAAACAAGACCACTAGGTGGTACACCCCCACCCCCCGCTCCTACGGCCACGCCAACCCCCAGCGGATGCGCCTGCACCACGTCCGTGAACGCACCCGCTGGCAACTTCGCTGCACCCTCGAAGAAGCCACCCGCCAAACTGGAGAACGCTGGGCCACCAGCCAGCACCCAGCAGCCAAAACGGCTCGGAGTCTCTGGGCCCAACGTGCCCGGTGGGATGCGCTACCTGAAGACGTCCAGGAGCAGAAACGTAAGCAGCGTAAGGCTTTCCTCGGCCGACTAGAGCCGTACGAGAGGAAGCGATGGTTCGACTGGCTCAACCACCGCGACGGCCTCGCGCAAGCCGCAGCTCGCGCACGAACAGGTCAAGATCAGCCCGCCGACGTCTTGGCGCTGACAACTGCTCCACTGACCGTCCACTTGGGAATGCGCGAACGAACATGGCTGGATGGACCCGTTGCCCTGCCACATGATCCGGCCCAACCACCGTTGTTCGACCGGGCCGCATGATGCGGCCCGCATCACGCGGCCGAGGCGGTAGCGTCCGCTGCACGCTGCGCCGCGAGGACCTCGCCGACGCCGAGCGGTACCTGCTCCCCCGAGGCGTGCAGGTACCGCTGAGTGGTCCGGATCGACGCGTGGCCGAGCAGCAGGCGGATCTCCTCGATGTTGGCTCCGGACTGCAACGCCAGCTGGGCCGTCGTGTGCCGGGTGACGTGCGGCGTCATCCGCTCGACCACCTCGTCCGGCAGCCCCGCGAGCGCAGCTACCCGCCGGAGCAGCCGAAACACCTCGTGCGACGTGATCGGCTTGCCGGTCCTGGTCATCAACAGCGGAATCCGAGTGCGTCCGCCGGCCTGACCGCGCCGGACAACGACCTTGAGGTCCGGGCGGCTATCCAGGTACGCCGACAGGCGTTCCCACGCAATGTCCGCCAGCTCCAGCGGCCGGTACTTGCCGCCCTTCCCCTTCACCCGGAGCTTCTGAGTGCCCTGGCGGTTGACGAGATCCTGGACGGCCAGCCCGCACAGCTCCCCGATCCGCACGCCGGTGATCAGCAACAACGCCACCGTGGCCGCGTGACGCAGCCGCATCGGGCCCTGCAGCCGGTCGGCCGCCTCGATCATCGCCACGGCCTGCGCCGAGGTCAGCGAGATGGTCGGCGAGTCCTCCGGCGGCCGAATGCCTTGTGCACCAGCGGAAACCCCGGCAGCAGGCGACTTCTCGATCAGCCCCTTGTCCACAAGGAACTGATGCCAGGACCGAACCGAGCACAGCGCGCGCGCCCGCGTCGCCGTGGCGTAGCCCGCATCGTCGAGCGCGGCCAGCCACCGGATCACCTCGATTTCGGGGACTGCCAACGGATTCAGACCGCGAGTGCGAAGCCACGCCCACCAGTTCAGGCCGCCCAGCAGCGGCGAGCGCGCCGGACCCTTCTCCGGGTGGGCCACCGGAATCCGGTACCCGAGGTCCCGAGCGTAGCCGCGGGCGGTCGCCCACGACTTCGCACTCAGCCGCTCCAGCCACTCCTCGGTCTCGGCGACCAGCTGATCGCCGAGGTCGTCCCACGTCGGCCCCGCGTCGGCGCGCACCAACGAGCCCGTTGCCTCCACCATCCGAACCGACCGCCCTCGGTCCCGGCGACGCCGGCGGCATCGCTCACTGATCAGTGAGCAACATCTACCACCCGCCACCGACATTCCGGCGCATCCCCCGCCTCTCGGTGCGGCTGCCGCCAGGCGGTCTTCGATGTACCGTCAATGGTCGTTATCAGTACAACTGGGTCGCTTCGACGCCCGTGGTTCAACGTCCGATCACACAGGCCTATTTTGTCACGGTGACGAATTGGCTGGCGGGCTCCGACAGCCAGCAGCGCCGTGATTCAGCCTGCATCCGCTCGGCCGGGCGCCACCTCGCCCGGATAGAATCGAACAGCTAGTGATCCCCGCGGCCGCGGGGCTGACGCCCGGACGAACAACGCTCCGGCACCGCAGCTCGCCCACGGAGGAACCCAGATGCCGTCCCCCACCGCCGACAGTCCGATCAGCACAGCGGCCCGCCGAATCTGCCGCGACGTCAACCAGAACGTCGCCGCCATCACCCGCTACTACGACGCGGCCGGCGTCTACCTCCGCGGTCACGAAACGGGGATGCACTACGCCAACCCGGCCGACCGGCCGACGGACGCAGCAGTGCGGGCAGCCGGCCGCCGCGACACCGCGAACCGCATGACCGAACGCGAAGCGCAGGACCTCCTCGACGCGTACGCTGCGACCGGCCGGTACGACGGCGCGGAACACGGAACGTTCCTGGAAGAGATCGAATTCGAGCGCAGCTGCGCCCGGGAACGAGCTAGCTTTGACACCTGATCCCGGAGCAGGTGCCGCACCGGCACCGCACCACAGCGGAGCAGAAGGAGCGCCCTGGTGACCGAACCCACCGGCATCTCGGCGGTCGACGCGCTGATCACCGTGCACGCCGCCGAGCGGAGCCAGCTCAACGCCACGTTCGTCGTGAACGCGGCCGAGCACACCGTGGCCACCGTCCGACAGGCCGATCTGGTGGCGCAGCAGGCTGCGGCCCGGCGCCGGTGGACGACGGCCAAAGGCCAGCTGACCAAGGCGCGCAAGGACGGCAGCGCCGAGAAGATCGCCGCGGCCCGGCAGTGCGCAGACGATGCGTACCAGGAGTTCACGCGGATCTCCGACGCGGCAATCGCGGAGATGCAACAGCTTCTCGGCGCCCGCTTGACCAGCAGCGGTGAACTGCTGAAACAGGCGCGACAGACCTGGGACGCAGGCTCGGCGGTCATCGACGCACTGGTCCGGTCCGGCTCCACAGAGCCTCCGCGCGACGGCGGCCGGTGACCGCCGAGCCTGCGTCCCGCGGCACCCGGATAGCGATCGCATTGCCGCCGGTCACAAGCGATTCGGGCTGGATCGGGACCCTGTCGCCGAGGCCCGGCTAGTCGGCCGACTCCATCCTGATCGGAGCGCTCGTGATCGGCTGACGGGCGCGCCCCTCCCGCCGGCCGGGAGGCTCGGCCCGATCATGATCGTCAAGAAGCCGAGCAAGTTCCGCGAGGGCGCCCTCGCTCCCGCGCGGTGGCGACTTCCGCGTCTCGGCCAGCAAACGGCGAGCAGCCTCTGGCGTGCCGACCAACGACCGCCACCCCTCCCCCGCGCCGCCCTGCTCGAGGAGCCACAGCTCATGCGGGCCCGGCAGCGCGAACGAGCTCCCCGCCCGCACCGCGGCGGCCGCGGCGGCGCACGCGGCCGCCCACTCCGTGACGTGATCCCGCAACCAGGCCAGTGGCGCGACGAGCCCGCCAAGCTCCGGACCGAACCGCATGCCCAGCGCGCGGTTGGACAACCCGATCGTCCTGCTCATCGACGACAGCGAGAAGCCGTCGACCAGAGCAGGCACAGCAACCGTCCGCTGCAGCCGGTCGGCCATTTTCGTCAGCTCGTTCCGGAGAGCCTCGATCCCGTGCAGCCGGACGATCGGATCATCGCGGTGCGCACTGCCGCTCACGAGCTCGTCGACCGCCATGCTCAAGGAGTGGGTGACCCCCTTCTCCAACGAGTCGAGGACGCCGGCGACGTCCAGGGCCGGCAGCTTTGACTGCTCACCGGGCTGCCGGGTGTCGAGGGCCAGGTCCAGCCGAAGCCCGTTGAGGCCTGTCCGGATCACGTGGTCGATGACGTCTCGCGCAGGATCAGCCGAGTAGTCCGCGACGCCCGAGTGCACGATCGCGAAGCGCGCCAGCTCCCACACCTCCGGCGGGATCGAACCTGGGAAATCGGTCTGGTCGTACGCGTGCAACACCTCGAACGGCGGGTTGATCAACAAGACCGGCTCGGCAACCACCTTGCTGAGGAACGCCGCCACCACCGCCAGGTCGGTCCGGTCACGGCGGTAGCGCAGGCCTGCGACGTCCACCACCGAGCCGGCGCGAGCGGCGGACCGCGCGGCCTTCCGCATCGTGTCCACAGCGGGGCCGTCAATCCATTCCAAGTGCCAGCCGAGCCCGCTGCCGAAGTCATCGTAGGTGGCGGTGACCTCGACGCCGGTGTTCGACGACAACGTCCTTGCCAGCTTATGCATCGCAGAACTCCGGCTCATGCAGCCAGCCTCCCAGGTCGGCAATCAGATTGCCAACCACCCTGAACTGCACAAATCCGTCCGAAGACAGTGTCCGTCGAAACCCGGACCACAACGCCGCCGATCCAGCCCGCATCACCCCGCCGGTGCGGACGCTCCGTTACGGTGCGGACGGGCGGGCGTCTCCTCGTCGGCGAGGCGAACAGCGAGGCACGCCATGCCCTTGTCCGCCGAGCACCGTCGCGCCTTCCGGAAAACCTCGGGCACCACCGCTATCCTGGTCGGCAAGGCCGCCGCGCGTCGCTGCCGGACTCCGAATCGCTCGGTCACCCACGCTGACCCGCGATGACGAGGACAAGGGTCTCGGACTCACGCGTCATTTGAAGTCTTCCCGTTTCGCTCCTGCTCGTTCAGGCCGGGGAAGGCGTGGGCATCCCCGGCCGGAACCGAGGAGTCGACCATGACCACCGACAAGGCGGCCAAGCGCGCCGCCCGCGAGCTCGCCGGAGGCACGCGCGATCGCCGCACGAGCAGCTCCTACACCGCGGCGAGAAGGGCCGACACCCGCTCGGCACGGCGCCACATCGAAGCCCTGGACGAGGAACCACCGGCCACCGTGGACGCGCCGGCGGCGGTGATGATGGCCCGGCACCTCCGGGCCGCGCAGCTGCACCTTTCGGCCGTCCGCAGCCTCGCGATCGGGCAGAACCTCATCCTGTCGTCGACCGCCAGCGACGCCCCGCCCGGACCGTTCCCGGCGATGCAGGCCGCCGTCGACGACTCGATCGTCACGACGCTGCACCTGCAGATGTGGGCCGACCGGACTGCGCACGCTTCCGGCGCGATCGACGAACCGATCGACCGGGGGCTCAACAGCGACCCCGCGACGAGCGTGGCCTGGCAGCAGCTCTACCCCGGTCCCCGCAACGACGTCAGCATCACCTGGTGCGCCGCTGGCGGGAAAATGCCGCAACTCGGTGAAACCCTCAGCGGAACCGTCGACGATCCGCCGTGGGACCGGACGCGCTACAGCCTGCCCGGCGCCGTGCCGACCTGGACGCTCTCGGCCTACGCCGAAGGCCGCAACGTCCACCGGGCACGCGACGTCGTCCCCGCCACCCCCGCTGCTCCGGTCTGGGCCGCCCACGAAGGTCTGTACCGCTACGCGAGCGACTGGATGAACCGCCGCGGGGACTCCCCGGCCGACCTGGCGGCCGCGCTCGACGGCCTCAAGGAAGTCGCCGGGATGCTGCCCGACGTCGCGGAGCAGATCGTCGACGAGGTGACCGCCCGACTCGAACGCGGCCGGCTGACAGGGGTAGACCGCGAGCGGTTCACCGCCGCGGCCGCCACCCTCACCGGCCTGCTGGCCAAGCCCACCGGCGACGGCGGCCGGGTCAACCAGCTCGGCCGGGCGCTGTGGCAGATGCGGCGGGCGCTCACCGGCGCCGCCGTGACCACCCGTTCCGATGCCGACGCGCAATTCTCGCCGTCCCTGCGCCGCGAATGCGAGGGCAAGACCGCAGTCGAACTGCGAAAGCTGCTCGGCGAGGAGATGTTCCTCCAACGGCAACGATCACGTGTCCGTCCCGGCGTCTACGACCGGGCTGAACAGCTGGAAGCGATGCTGACCTGGATGCACGCGACCGGCGCGAACACCTACTCGGCCACCCGGCACGCGGCTACTGTATAACGAACTATTCAGCGCGGCACGCCGAGCGAGACCCCGACGCCTCGATCGATGCGATTCCGATCGACGGCGGAATTTGATCTCGACGCCGCCCAGACGACGCGCCGCAGCGACCCGCGGCGCGTCGTCTGGGAAACTCCCCCGGTGCCGAACATCCAGACGTTGGCGCCCAGAACAACGGCACCGGCCCGGGGAACGCGGGAGCAACCTCACCGACGACCTCACGAACCCGACAGCCGCACCTCGGTCGACCGGCCGTCACCCCGGCCCGATTCAGCGCGCATCACCGCGCCGACACCCGTGTCGAGCTGGCATCCGCAAGGTGGCCGCGCGCGTGCCCGTTGACGAACTCGTCGCGGCGATCCGCGCCGCCGCAGCCGCGGTCCGCAAAGTGCGAGCCACGATGGAGCAGGCACAGCAACTCACCACGGAGTGCCGCGACACCCTGCGGAACGCCACGGTCGGTGCCGGCGCCCCCGAGCCCGCCGAAGCGATGAACCATCTCGGCCAGGCGCTCGACGGCCCCGAAAGCTTCGCACAGCGGCTCGCCGGCCTGGAGCAGGCCGCGTCACGTCTCGACGGCTACGCCGCGCACCTCGAGGGCGCGCCGAGCGAGCCCGGCCAACCACCGCCAACAGGGTCAACAGCCCAGCCGCAAGCGCGCCCGCCGACCAGCACGCCGTTCACGAACAGCCACGGCGACAGCTATCCCCGCGAAGCAGCAGACCTCGCTGCTCGGCTCCCAGCGCGTGTCACCCCGGGAGCCAGCGAGCGCACCCACGCCGTGGCCCGGTCCGGCGGCACCATCTTCCCCACCGTGACCTCCGGAGCGGACTCGCTGACCGATGCGACTGAACGACTGCTCCGCGAACACGGCTGCACCGAGAAACAAGCCGAGTACCTCAAGTACCACGCGGAGATCAAGGTCGCCGAGCTGGTGCTCCGCCGCGACGACCTGACCGACGTCGAGGTGGCGATCAACTACACCCCCTGTGGTGTCGAGCGGCAGCAGGAGTTCGCCGCCACCTGCGACAAGCTCCTCAACCGGATCTTTCCCCGCCACGGAGCACGTAGTTTGACGGTCTATGGCACCTACCAGGACAATCGTCCTTACAAGACGCGCTACGGAAGGCCTCAGCCGTGACCCTCGCTCTCGACCTGGACCAGGTCCGCCGCGACAACACCGCGACCGTTTCCGTCCTGCGCGCGGTGCCCGACTACCTCGCACTGCTGCGCTCCGGCGCCCACCACGAGCGGGACACCCACGCCCCGGTCGCGACACGCTGGGCGCTGTGGGCGCGGGCCGTCGACGACGGCCCATGCCTCGACGTCGGCTTCCACGGTGACAAGGGCACGCTGACCTGGTGGGCCGACGGAGCCAACGAGAAGCTCGTCCCCGCTGGCACACAGCTCCGCGGGGATGTCATCGAGTACTGGTTTGCCAGCGAGCCGGTCGGCTGCACCGAAGGCGAAGAACTGCCGGTGGAGTACGTCTACGCCGCTCTCGGCGAGTTCGTCGCCACCGGCAAGCGCCCCACGATCATCCAGTGGATCCCCGCCGCCGAAGTGCCCGACCAGCGACGCCCGCCAACCGAGAACGTAGACCCGATCTCCCAAGGGTGGGGCGCCGCACTCCCCGCGAGCGGCACGTAGTCCGGTCCGCGCTGTGCCCCTGAGCCTGGTGCTCTCACCAAACCCGGACCACAACGACTCGTCCGCTGACGCGCGCCGCGTCCACTTCCCGCGCCCTTTGTTGTGTCAGCGGTGACGCGTCGTTGGTGACACGGCGGTGTGAAGCCGGGCGCGGGGACGTCGCCCGGTCGGGGTGCTGCCGCCCCGCTCCGGGTTACTCGAGCGCGCCCGCGGCTTCGGCTCGGTGCGGATCGTAGGACCAGAACGTGCCGTCCGCGCGCATCCGGCCGTACGGCTTCGCAGTGCCGGGCGGGAGCGTCCTTTTCGGAGCGGGATCACACAGCACGGCAGACGCGGTGGTCAGAAGCGGAGCAACTTTGTCGAAAACCGCCTTCGGCAGGGGCTCGGCTGTGCCGATGCCCAGGACGTTCACCAATTGGTCTTTCTCGTTCACTTCGACAGAGAAGCGCACTACGTAGCCCTCGGACCGCAGCAGCTCCGCTGCTGCCGCGATCCTGTTTGGGACAGGTGCGTCGTCGAGGTTGGAGAGAGCTTCGGGATGTGCGGTCAGCGCGCCGTCCCACGGAGCCGTGTCGTCGCCGCGCTGGGCGCGCTCGACCAGCGGCCGCAGCCACGATCGCGAACTCATCCCGCCGCGGCCGAGGGAAGCGGCCCTCTGCGCCGCGACCAGCCCGATCAGAACCACGCCCACTCCGACCGCCGCCCATACCTGCCACGCCATTGCGTCCCCCGCGCTCCGTAGACGCCATGCGCGGCCAGAGCCCGGCCCGGGACCGGCTCCCACGAGCGGTCCCAGACCAGAGGTTCAGCGCGCCTGGTCGTCCGAGTCGATCAATACCGAAGGTACCTGCTAGCTGTTGCGGCCGGCCGATGTGATCGACGGGAGCTGGTCCTCCAACGCGGGCACGATTCAGTCTGCATCACGGGGAAGGCGTAATGCGAGCCGAGGCCGGCCGTGACGGACTCCTGAGAAACCCGCATCCGTGCGGAGTTGCTGTTGCCCGCCGACGTGGCACCTGCGTCGGTGGAAAGAGCGACGGAGGCCCGCCTTCCGAAGAAGGCGGGCCTCCGCAGCCGGGTGAGCGGGAGTTTACGAACTTGGTTGGAGCAGGTGAGCCAGCTCGACTCGTTCATCCGGCGAGAGGCGATCGACGAGAAGTACCGCGAGGCTGCTGACGTCCTCGGCCTCGACCACCAACGGCCATGGCTGCGACGGTGACGCAGCCGTCGACGTCCCATCCGGCTCCGGCACCGAACTACGAGCCGGCGGAGCCGACGCCGAGCCCGAAGCCTGTTCTGCCCCCCTGCTGTAATCCCGGCTTACAGCAGGAGCCTCCCCGCCGGAATCTGCATCCGACGTCGTCGCCGCCGCGCTGCTGTAATCCGGGATTACAGCAGCCGCCTCCTCCGACGAATCGGGGTGGGCTACCGCAGCGGCCGGAGACTGGCGATCCGGACTCACGGCCGGTGCCGGGGCAGCCGGCCCGGCCGCCGCTGGGCTCGGAGCCGAGGTGTAATCCGGGATTACAGGATCCACCTGATACGGCACTCCCGCGTCCCAGATTTCCTTCTGCCGGTTACGCGGCAGCTTCGCGATCGCGCGGGCGAGCTTCAGCTTCAAGGTGCGCTCGGACGCCGGAAGCGGGAACTCGCGCTGCAGCACCCCCTGGAACTCCGGAATCAGCTTGAGCAGATCGATCCGCGAATCCACGTAGGCGTGCGTCTTGTGGATCTTCTTCGCGACGTCCCGTAGCGACAGGCCTTCCCGCTTCATCTTGTTCTGCAGCATGGCGGCCTCGAGGAGCGGCGGCAGCCCTTGCCGGTGGATGTTCTCGTGCAGGATCCGGTCTTCGATCTCTGCCGCCGTCGCCACCGACGGCGCCAAGACGGCTTCAAGCGTCTGCCACTTGTTCAGCGCCGCGCCGGCGTGCCGCCGATTGCCGATCACGATCACGTACTTGATCTTCACCGGCCGCCCGACCTTGCCGTCGTTCAGCTCTGGGCGGATCTCGACCGGTACCCCGCCCTCGCCGCCGTCCAGCTCGGGGTAGGCCTCGACGAACGCGTCACGGGTGACCACGACGATCGGCTGAAGCTGCCCGACCTCCCGCAGCGACCCCGCGGTCTCCACCACCTCGGGGTCATTGGCGTAACGCGGGTTGATCGGGTTGGGGAAGGCCTCGTTGAGCGAGACCTCGAACAGGCTCGTCCGGCTCTCGTCGTACCGCCGGTGAAACGCCTTCAGCGGATCGGCTTCCTTGGCGTGGACGTCCATCGCTGCGAAGTTCTTAGGCATGAGGCGCAGCCTCTTCCTTCCTCGGTGCATCGAGCGGACCCAACGACGGCAGCGGCTCCAGAGCGTCCCAGTCGGATGCGGGAGCCAAACCGGCCTTGACGTCCAGCCGCACCGCGATCCTGTTCAGCTGCGCGGCGTGCGTGCTGTTGGGCACCTTGTCGGGAACCGTGCGGCCTTCCATCCAGGCCTCCTTCACGATCGCCGCCGCCGGCAGGTGCGCCAGGATCGGCAACCCCTTCGTCCCGAACGCCTCCAGTTGCCCGCCGATGTAGCGGTCGTAGCCGGACAACGGACGCCGGAACAACCCCGGCACCAGCCCGAGAAGGTCGCGGCGCTCCAGCCGGAGCTCTTCTTCCATGACCGCGATCTGGGACAGAAGAAGGCGAAGAGCGCGCAACGACGTCCGGGCAAGCTCTACCGGAATGAGCACGCCCTTCGCCGCGGCGAGAGCGTTGTCGGTCAGCACGTCCAAAGCAGGGGGGCAGTCGAGCCCGATGTGGTCGTATCGGCCGTCCGGCAGCTGATCGAGCAGTTCCAGCAGCCGAAGTTCCGGCAGCCGCATCCGGCTGCGGTACATGCTCTTCACGACCGTCATCATGTTCAGCGTCGTGGGCACGATGTCGATCAGGCCGCCGCTGGGGTGCGTGGAGTGACTGATGATCAGGTCTTCCAGCGGTCCGGTGTACTCGCCGCTGAGCGCGGCCGCGATGTCCGGCTCGCCTTCGTCCACCTCTAGCTTGCCCAGGGCCTCCGTCGTGAGGTGCCCCTGCGGGTCCAAGTCGATCAGCAGGACACGGCGGCCACGCGCGGCCAGCGCCCCGGCGGTGCCGGCGGTCAGCGCGGTCTTGCCAACGCCGCCCTTCTGGTTCAGCGAGGCGAAGGTGTAGCCCTTCGGGTACAGCGCCCCATCGGGAACCCAGAGGTTCACGTCGGTCATGGGTGCAACAACTCCTTGGTCTGGGGTCTCGATGGTGAATACGCCTTGCTCGATCAACCACTGCCGCCAGTACGCGACCCGGTCCGGGGCCGCCCGAAACCCGGGAGGCCAGCCCTCGCGCGCGATCGCGCGAAGAACCAGCGGAACCCGGCTCTTCCCCACGTTCGCGCGCGCGCCGAGTTTCGCCAAGTCCGGATCCACCACCGCGTGCATGGCATAGGCGGCCTGGGTCAGCGTGAAGTCGACTGGTTTGGTGACACGGAATCGCTCGACGCCGTCAGCGTCGAGTTGAGCAACGAGCGAAGATGCCCGCATCTAACGGGTCCCCCTCTAGTTCAGGTACTTGGTACTGTACCAACATGCGAGGTGCTGATGCGCGAGGACCGGCTCGCGTGTCGCGGCCGCCGTCGACGCCAGCTCGACCCGGGATCCCGGCGCGGACGGTGTAATCCCGGATTACACCCCCGACGCCGCCGGAGGGTTGTGGTCCGGGTTTCCGCGCCGCTGATGCCGCCTGCATCACGAGCAGTTGCCGCCGCTACCGTGAAGCCAGAGGACTTTGTCAGCCTCTACGGAGTCGGGTGCTGTCCAAAGGGGACGGCCAGCACCCGACTCCGGTCGCGGCAGCAGGCCCTCGCCGATGCCGCCTGAATCACGCGTTCAGCGACGACGCCCCCGAGACAGCCGCAGCACTACTGATCCGCGTCGTTTCGCACAACGAGTTCCCGAAGCGAGACCGGCTCGCCGGAACCAAGCCGTACGGCCTCGTCCGCGGACTGCGGCGTCGGCCCGAACCTCAGCCGCGGGCACTGCTCGCACAACTCCGCAGCATCGTCCACCTGCCACGGACGTCCGCAACCCTCGCACGCTCCCAAGCCCAGCAACTCCGCCTCGGCCCGAGGGGTGATCGTCGGAATCCCGTGAGCCCACCTGGTTCGCGCGCCCAGCACCGAGAACATCAGCCCCGCCATCCGCGCCGCATGCTTCCACGTCGGGTCATCGGTCCCGCCGGCCAACTGCTCGTACAGCCGGGACGCCGCAGAGAACCCGGCCTGCTTGAGGTACGGATCATCGTCCTGGCGGTACGCCTGCTCCGCCTCGTCCAGCAGGAGGCTCAGCTCCGCCGACACGGCGGACGCGCCATCGACGTCCCGCCGAGAACCGGTCCGGCCGCTTTGCGCGCGGACGTAAAACTCGTTCCCCTCACGAGCCTTCACCCGCCGACGTCGTTTGCTGCCTGCGTTCTGGGTCATGATCGCCTCTCACGGCCGGAACCCACGCCATCCGACCGGCCACGATCGACCACAGTCCAATGGGTACTTGACGTGCACGTGAGTCCCCAGCCCGCCCGACGGCGAGCATCGACCCTTGTCCTCGTCACCGTCGTGCCCTGCGTGGGAGGGCGACGGCTCGGAAGCAGGCAGCGACGTGCGGCAGCCAGGAAACCAGGCTATCGCAGGCAGCAGCACCGATACCCCGCAGATCAGCAGCCCCGCCGTGCGGTTGTGGTCCGGGTTTCGGCGCCCGGAGGCCGAGGTCACAGCAAGCCGACCTGGTGCAGCTTCAGCAGCGCACCCGCGACGCCCGGCGCAGCCCCGATCAGCAGCATCCGCAGCACGCGGACCGCGCGATCACCGCGGCGGTGGTTGCGATCGAGCACCGCGACCACGGCAACGAACGAGATCAGCAGCAACACGTAGCCTGCCGCCACCGCGATGAGCCACTCCGGCATCGCACACCTTCCTCACCTTCAAAGATCAAGGCGAGGGCACGACCTTCGGGGCCCGCTCCGCTTCCTACCCAGTGACGGCACGAAGCACAAGCGGCGCACTCTTCGGCACGCCGAAACGGAGATGCTGAACAGCCGAAACAGGGTGCGGGGTTCGCAGGCCGCGACGAAGTTCGCCTACCCGAGGGGTCGAGCGGGCCAGGTGTCGACCAGCGCGGACACCTGCCGAAGATGGGTGACGTCGGCACAGCGCGGCGGAAACCGGCCAGCCGGTCGTGCCGCCGGTCAGCGCAGGAGCTGCACGAGGGTGTCGATCAGCTCGAAGGGACCCCCCTCGCCGGCGGCGACGGCGGCGACGGTGTCCGACCGCTGTCTTCCATCGCCAAGCAGGTAGGGCTTGCTGACCTGGGCGATCAGCGGTTCCCCGTCGACGCCGACGGTCACGTAGAGGGCGGTCGTGTCCACGAGCCGGGCCATCGTGGTGGTCAGCACGCGCGGGTTGGGACTGGCGAAGCGCCAGCCGCTACCGAGGTACAGCGCGCGCGCCTCCGGGTCCACCGTGGCCCAACGGCGGTCACCGCCGCGCAGATGACGAGGATCGCCGCCCGCCGCCCGCAGCGCCTTCGTGGCCGCAGCAATCGACTTCCGCGGCGGCTTGTTGAAGTTGTGGGTCTGCGCGGTCTCATAGAGCACGAACCGGGTCCCCAACGGCTCAGACGGCAGCAGAAACAGGTGCAGCAAACCGTCGTTGCCGCTGCCACCCCCGGCTTGAACCAGACGAACCAGCAGCAGCCCGCGCAACCGCGCAAGGCCCTCGTCACCGAGCTGCTCGGTCAGGTGGTGCAGCGTCCGCATGCCCTGCATTCGATCATGGGAAAGTCCCGACGGCACGCGGAAAACCGGGCCTCGGGGGCAGGCTTCGTAACGCCCAGGACGGTCCCCCTGCACCGGCGTCCGGTGCACGTACTGACGGTCGGGATCACCGGGTCGTCACCGCCAGCCAGCGCGACGTCGCGGCGTCACCGCTCAGGCCCGAGGAACACCAACCGTCTCCGGCGGCTTGTCGAGGCGCAGTCCCTTGTACGCCGGCTTGCGGAGCCGCCCATCGGTCGAGACCTCGGCGTACTGCACATCCGCCACCAGGACCGGCTCCACCCAGCGCGCCACCCGCGAAAACTCCCGTGGAACCCCGGCGGCGAACGGCGAGGTCGTGCGCTCCAAGCCACCGAACCGCGACAGCAGCAGCTGCAGCATGTCGTCGGTGAAGCCGGTCCCCACGTTGCCCAGCCACACCAACCGGCCGTCCGCGTCGTGCGCGCCGACGAGCAAGGCGCCGAACGTCCGGGCCCGGCGGCCGGTGCCAGGCAACCACCCGCCGATGATGACCTCGGTCGTCGGCCGCAGCGGCACCTTGATCCACGCCGAGCTCCGCTCGCCGGGCCGGTACGGCGCATCCGCCCGCTTCGCGACGATGCCCTCCAGGCCGTGCTCGGCGGCGACCTCCAGCATGGTCGCGGGGTCGACGTCCGGGAACGCCGGCGGCGTCGTCACGTGGTCCTCCGCCAGCTTCAGGTCGTCGAGCAGATCCCGGCGCCGGTGGTACGGCAGCGCGGTCGTCGATTCGCCGTCGAGGGCCAGGACGTCGAAGACGTACAGGAACGCCGGCACCGCAGCCAGCAGCGCCCGAGACGGACGCTGGACATGCATCCGGCGCTGCAACAATCCGAATCGCGGACGGCCGTCCTCGAGCGCCACGATCTCGCCGTCGAGCACCGCGTCGCGGCCGTTCAGCAGCTCTGGCAGGTCCGCCAATTCCGGGTACGTCGAGGTGATCGGCGTCTGCCGACGCGAGAACACCTCCAGCCGCCCACCCGCCACGGCGGCGACCGCGCGGACGCCGTCCCACTTGAACTCCGTCCACCACCCCGGCCCGGACGGCGGCATGCCCAGCGTGGCCAGCATCGGCGCAACCGGTGCCAGCCGCCCAGAGCCTCCGGCCGCCATACCCGCAATCGTCACCCGAACAGCCCAACAGCGCAAAGTGACGTCCAGAAGCGACAGTCAGGGACTCCCGCGCAGCCAGGCCACAGCTTCCAGCTCGACCGGGCGAACTCGGACGGGCAGTCGGTCCCGTGGAACAGCTCGTGGTCATCGTCGCCAGCTTGATAGCGCTGGTCGTCATCATGGCCGTGATCCGGAAGACGCCGCCGATGCGGCTGCTGCTGACGCTCAGCCTGCTTCTGCTCGCCGTGCTCGCGCTGGGCGTCGGCAGCCCGGAGATGTTCGGGCATCATCGTCGACGCGTTCAAAGCCGTCTACGGCCGCTGAGCGGCAGGCATCGCACCGCGGATCGAGGTGATCCAGCATGAATCACCTCGAACCGGCGGATGCCGCAGCCCACGCCCAACAGCGAACGCGCGTGGCTGGCTGTAATCCCGGATTACGCCCGTGCACGGCTGACGCCCGCCCGCGCCGGTTTGTGGTCCGGGTTTGCGAGAACGCGCCCGAGATGGCGAGTCGGTCAGCCGTCCTGGGCGACGGCCGGCTCCGCCGCCGCACGCCGTTCGAGGATGGCGGCGGCTTTCTCGCGCCACTCCTGCGCCTGCGGGCTGGTGTCGTCCGGATCGGTCAACTCGGCCGCTCGGAGGGTGTAGTACTCGGCCCGTTCCCGACACATCTCGCGAAGCCCCACGCGATCACCCTTTCCACACAACGAATCGAGCGGACCTGCTCGGCCCGGCGAGCCGCCATCTCACCGAGCCTCGCGCCGCTCCCGCAGCTCCGAGGCCAGCAGGTGAAGCGCAGCAAACCCGATGGCTCCCAAGCCCGCCACACCATCGTGCTGCACGGCGAAGGCATCCACCAGTGCGTCGGCGGCCGCCGGATCGCCAGCCATGTGCCACGCGACCGCGAGCATGGCGGCCAGCTCGGCCGTCGCCGGCGGGACGTGGGCGCCCGGCCCGACCATTCCGATCGGCTCGAGACCCTCCACCTCCGCCAGCGCATCGGCCAGCAACCGCGGCGCGACGTGAGCCAGCCGCCGAAGGCGCTCCTCGCCCACGGGTGAGGGCTCACGCCCGATCCAGTCAGTCAGCTGTTCGTGCGCCGCCGGGGGATCCTCGACTGCGAGCGTCGCGAAGCGGAGCACCAACGCGCTGTCGGCATCGTCGTCGGATCGGCCAAGCTCGGCGAGCAGCCCATCCGGGCCAAGCAGCGGTCGGCCCCAAGCTCGCGCGACTTCGTCGGCGCGGGCCAGCCACTGCTCGCGCGTGTCCGGGCCCTCCATCGGCGCGCCCCAGATCTCGGCGATCTCGTCGGCCCGCAGCGGCCGGTTCCAGTCGTCGACACCGATGTTCTCCGGTTGCGGAGCCCGGTCGACCAGCTGCCGCACCAGCCCCAGGTCGCACGGCTCCAGCGGCGGCCGCGGAGCGAAGATCGCCTCCACCAAGTCGATGATCAGCTCGTCGTCCGCGCGGGACGGGCGTACGTGACGGGCGAACTCGCCTTCGTGCAGGACCTCGAACTTCGGCCGCTGATAAGTGGCCACGGGAACTCCGTTTCCCTCGAAGAGCGTCCGTCGAGTTGTCAGATCATCCAGGCCCCGCGCCGCGTCCGCCGTCCGACTCGCCGAGCCGGACCCCAGCCGAGCTCACCGTGGCGGCCTTCGCCAGCAGCACCACCAGTCGCTGCGCCCACTCGGCCGCACCGGCGAAATCGCCGACTGCCCGCGCGCGGTTCATCTGCTCCACGCACGCATCGACGCTCACCGCGTCCTCCGCCGGCGACACCAGCTCGGCGCCGCGGACCACGACGACATTCGATTGTCCCGCAGCGCCGGCAAGTCCTGCGCGGGTGAACCGCCACCGCGGGCCACCCGCTAGCGGCTCCAGCACCACGGGCAGGTCGCCGTGCCGGTCGACGTCCCTGCCGAGCTGCTCCACCAACGCCCGGAACGTGCCCGGCTTGGCCACCGTCCGCTCCGGCCTCTCCCCCTCACCCCGCTCGGGGGCGGGCGCGGGCGAACCGCCGATGCCGCCTGCATCACCCGGCGCGCGATCGGAGCCCCACGGCGACGTCATGCAGGCTTGGCCTCCGGCTGCAGGTCCTCGTGATCGTCGGGGAGAACGGCGATCGGCGCCATGACCAGCGCAGGCCGGCCGTAGTACATCGCCGCAGACGGAATTCCCCGCTGAGCATCCTTCCATACCGTGGAAAGCTGGGGCCGGAAATCGGATCCTGGCAGCTCCGTCAGCGCCTCAGGGTCCATCCCCAGCTTCCGTGCCGTCGTCTCCCACCTGGCCGGCGACATCGCGACCGCGATCGGTTTGAAGCCGCCCGGTGCGCGTTGCCAGACGACCACGATCTCGTCCTGAACCTCCACCGATTCCTTGAATTCGCCCCAGTGCTTGTAAACCCAGGTTGATGTTGTACGCACGGCTCAAATTTACCAGATTAACGACATTGGTGCCACAGTGGCGAGGGGTTCTGTTTCGCCGGTGTTCCACGGGGGCTTCGCCGCCCCCGGACCCCCGCAGGCACTCCCGGAGAGAGGGGAAAAGCTTTACCGGTCCCGTTTTCGAGGTGGCTGGGGTTTGGTGCTCTCTCCGATCGGCCCCCAGGAGGTCTACCCGACAAGGACACGGGGTGCAACGAAAAAGCGCGTTGCACCCCGCGCCCTCGCCGGGTAGATCCGCCCGCAGGCCGATCGGAGAGAGCACCAAACCCCCTCGTGGCAAGCAAGCCCGCCCGGTTGCGAATGTGACCCATGCCACTGTCTAGAAGTCTCGTAAATCTCGTAAATCTGGTAAACTTCAGGGGTAAGGAAAAAGGGGAGGGAAACCTCAGGAAAGGGGGCCAGAAATGGTCATCGAACACCCGAGCGGATACCCCGCGCCGAGTCGGCCGGACACCGCCGAATTGCAGATCATCGAGCGCGACGCCGAGGAGATCGGCTCGCTGCTGCAGGGGGTCGGGTTCGTGCTCGGCCGGTACCCCGCCACCGGCGCGGCCTACCTCGAACACCGGGCGAGCGGGGTCACCCTCGCCCCGCGCGAACACGGCTACCGGATCCACTACCCCGCCCGCAACGAGCCGTACCACCTGGCACTCGTCGACCTCACCCGGCGCACCTCCCAGCGCACGACCGCCGAACTCGCCTACGTGATCACGCTGGGCGTCGCGGGCAGCTTCGCCAACATCCAGCCAGGCCGGTGATGCAGCCGGAATCACCGGAGGCCGACAACGCCGACGACCTCCCCGACGACTGCTCGCACGGGCAGGCCGAATACGACGTGACCGGCAAACGCACGTACCACTAACCGACGAAACGCCCCGGCCGGGGCTGCTCACCTACCACAGATCACCGCCCCGGCCGGGATTCCCTCGCAATGAAGGAGAACCCAGTATGCACCGCCCGCCCTTGCCCACCGCCGCACGCCACATCAACCCTGGCGACGTGTTCAGTACCTGGCCCAACGGCCATGGCGCGCACGTCGCCGCCAACACGGCGTGGAGCCGCGAACGCGAACTGGTCGGGATCGCCGTCGAAGACCTGGACCAGGTCTGGACCTTCCCGGACAACCACGTGCTCTACCTCATCCACGCCACGCGCGTGATGACGATCTGCTGCAGCGGATGCGGCATCGACAGTTCCCGCCTGGTCGACCTGGTCGACCTCGCGGCCGACCCGTCCGAGATGACGTGCAAGGGGTGCCGCCGATGAGCAGGCACCGCCTCCGCACGTCCCCCCGGGTCCTGGAACTGCTGATCTTCTTCACGACGCTCACGCAGCACAAGGACCGCGAGGCCGTGCGCGTGCAACACGAAGTGTCGCGTTCGGGCAACCAGTTCCTCAACGCCGAACAGCAACGCGTGTTCCACGTCCGTGCCGAGGCCTACGCCGATCTCGCGCTCTCCTACGCCAAGGACCACCCCGGCGGCCACGACCAAAGCGCCGTCGGCGCGGGCATGCTGATGATCCAGACCGCCGAGCACGCGACCACGCAGTTGCGCGACGATCTCGACCTCGCGCAGGGCCACCCCGACGACGGCGTGTACGCGATCGGCCGCGCGACGATCGCCGCGTTCACGTGGCTGAAGGTCACCCACGGCTACGCCGAGTCGGAGCGGCGATTCCGCCGGGCGGTCAACGCCGTCCGCAGCCTCCCGGCCGCCGACGCGCCCCGCCAGCCCGCCGCCGCCCGGTAGCACCCCTCAGCTCTCACGTCACGTCCCCGGGGTGGCTCCGGCCACCCCGGGGGGAAGGAGGCCCGACCATGGCCTACAAGAAGTACACCGCCGAAGACCGCGCCGCGTTCGCCGAGGCCGACGCCGAACTCGCCGACGCCGCCCACCGACTGCTCGCCGACCCCGAGGAAATCGAGCGGCTGGTCACCCACCTGATCACCATCCGCAGCCCCCGCGTCCTGCGGTTCTCCATGCGCAACCAAGCCATGCTGATCAACCAGGCCCGCGAACGCGGAGTCACCCTTACCGACCTGGACACCGCCAAGGGATGGAGCCAGCGCGGCCGCAGCGTCCGCGACGAGGAGCGCGAACACCCCTACCGCCTCACCGTCCCCAAGGGCACCGAAACCGTCGACGGCGACGCCGCCGACCACGACGACCAGGACCACGACGACCACGGCGACGGCGGCGAGGGCAAGAAGACCCGGGGCCGGTTCCGTACGCGTACGTACTACGACCACGCGCAGACCGAAGGTTTCGACGACACCATGCCCGGGTTCCGGCCGTCCACAGTGGAGGACCCCCAGGCAGTCCTACGCGAAGCGCTGGCCGACCAGCTCGACCGGTTCGGCTACGACGTCGTATTCGACGACGTCGACACCGTCGAGGTCAACGACGACGCCGAGCCGCCCGTGATCGCCGTTCCCGCCGACGACCCCGTGATCGGCATGGCCCGCGCCCTCGGCTCCATCCTCAGCCGCCCGCCGAAGGAACGCCCGCGCCAGCGGCGCGGAGAGCGTGCCCCCGCCGGTGATGCAGGCTGGATCACCGACAAGCCCGTCGGCGCCCGCCGCGTCGTGCTGGACCTCGGGGAGTTCAAGACCGCCGTTGCATGGGTGATCCCCCACCCCGAAAGCGGCAGCGTCGTCTACAAGGTGACCGGGCGAAGCCTCTACGGCACGTGGACCGTCCACAGCGAGGACGCCGCCAACCACGACACCATCACATCCGCCACCGTCCAATACGGCGACTACACCGGCGCTGACTACTACAGCTACGGCCAAGCCCCCGGCCTGCCCAAGGTGAACGGCATCGAGTTGCTCGGCAGTTGCGGGGCAATCACCCCGGACCGGATAGCCCAGCTCGACCGCTACCGCGTCCGGCCCCGCCGCAGCGACGACGGCGGCCGCAGCAGCCGCGAAGTACCCGACAAGACCGCCGACCGCACCGCCGCCGTCGTACGCGCGATCCTCACCGACTTCTACGCCCGCGACGACCTGGACCAGCTCCACCAGGCCCGAGCCCGCCGCGAAGCACCCCACCACCGCGCAACCGCCCACCGTGCTGCTGACCAACTCAAACGACAGATCGACGCGCTAACCGCCGACCTGGACACCGCCACCCAGGACGCAGCGCGCTACGGCGCGATCGCCGACACCGCGCAGCAGGACTAGCACCACCACCCGAAAACCGCCCACCCCCAAGCCGGCGACCCACCTCACCGGAACGCCGGCGACCACCACCCCGGAAATGTGGCACAGGTCACTAAGCTGCCAATGTCGTAAATCTCGTAAATCTGGTAAATTTAAGAAGTCGGCGGAACACGGCTCGCAAGCGCCGTGCCGGGCGCGGGAAATCGCACTGAATCCCGCGCCCGGGTATTCCACCCCTCATTAATGCAAAGAACGGAACACTCATGACCGCAACGCAGTCACAAACCGCCATCGTTCTTCCTTTCAGCGAGCCCGAGCGGGCCGAGGAAAACCAGGCCGAAAACCGAACCGACGAGGTCACCGCGACCGGCGAGGAGTCCGCTGCAGCGGCCGACGCGTCAGCGTTCGTCACGCGCCTGCTCGACCCCACGACCGTCGCTCCACACCCGTTCAACAGCGCCATTCGCTCTCAGCCGGACTGGTCCGAGCCCCGATGGGCCGCCCTGCGATCCTCCGTGGCTGAGCGCGGCGGAAACACCGCCGCCGGAACCGTTGTCACGCTGGAAGCATTCCTGCAGGCCCGTCCGAACCTTGCGGACAAGTTCTCCGAAAACATCAAGTACGTCACGATCTGTGGCCACCGCCGACGCGCTACCACCGAGGTGACAGGCACTCCGTTCAAGGCCGAGATTGACGATTCCCTCATGGAGAACAATGGAGACATTGTTCGCATGACGGAAGACAACAAAAACCGCGAAGACATTTCCGAACTTGAAGAAGCAATCATGTTCGAAAACTACATTCGGGGAGGTGTTTCGCAACGAAGCCTCGCGAAGCTGCTCACCGGATACACCCAGCCGACCATTTCGCGACGGCTCGCGCTGCTGAACATGTGCCCGGAAATCCTCGAAGCGATCAACGGGAAAAGTGATCTGTATTACGACGAGGTCGAAGAAGACGGCCAGAAGGTCAAGAAGCTTAAGAAGCTGCCCACAGCAGAAGCGGCAGTAATCGCCCAGAAATTCCCCTACGCCGACCCGTCCAGCCCAGCCAGCAAAAAGGGTGCCACCCTCGACGAGGGACGCCGACGCGCCCAAATCCAGGTCCTCAAGACCATGAATGTACGCGGCCGAGAAACGGGATGGAACGTCGAACGAGTCTGCGCCTACGTCGCCCAGGTCATCGAATCGGTCACCACCGCAGAAAAACAGAAAATCAAGCTGATCAAGCCGAGCAAGGAATTCGGGTTCGCCGCCGCAGAGCGCCGCCTCACCGATGCAGCCGGAATCACCAAGGCCCGCAAGGCCGGACACCTGGCCGCCGAGGTCGACACCACCACCGGTGAGCTGGTCTACTACACCACGGCCCCGAAGAAGAAGCCAGAGCCGCCGACCCCGCAGGCCGAGACGCAGACGAAGAGCGCCAGCCCGGTGGCGGCCGCGCCGAAGACCAAGGCCGAACCCTCAGAATGGGAAATCGCCAAAAAGGCCGAAGAAGCCAACAAGGCCGAGGCGCGAAAGCTGCGCATGGAATCACTTTTGAAGATCGTGGGCAAGACCCCTCCCCAACGGGAGATTCTTTGGATGTTCGCGCGTAGCTACCACAACGGAATCGCGCAGACCGCCGGTGGCGGAGACGCCGGGCGACTCGCGCAAAAACTCTGGCTCGAAAGCAATCTCGAACCGACCCTCGGTGACCAATTCCGAGAGCAGATGGCAGAGGAGGAAGACCCCAAACTCGACCTCCGCGCCGCCTGGGCACGAATGATCGCAGCCTACGAGCTGCACGCCCGCACCTGGAACGGAATGTGGAACCGTGTAGATATCGAGTATTTCGACCTGCTCTACCGCATGGATGGCTACACGCCCACCGCGTGGGAGTCTGAGCAGTTGAGCAAGACACGACAGCGGCTCGCCGACCAAGAAGCCGTCGAGGAGCCGGACGACGTCGAGGAGCCGGACGACGTCGAGGAGCCGGACGACGTCGAGGAGCCGGACGACGTCGAGGAGCCGGACGACGTCGAGGAGCCGGACGACGTCGAGGAGCCGGACGACGTCGAGGAGCCGGACGACGTCAAGGCCGACGACCAGTAGCCAGCCGACTTACCCCCGATTTCCCGGGGGGCCGGGAAGCAACCCGGCCCCCCGGGTTTTCGCGCGTGAGCGGATGACCGCAGCCCGGCGCATCGAGCGCCGGCCTGCGGCCGCCGCCGGGGCGCGTCACCACAAGCGCGTGGTCGCGTTCCCGGCCGGCGGACGGGCATCGAGCGCCCGCCAAGGGGGGCGCCGCATCTTCAAAGAGCCCCTTCCTCCCGGGACGGCGACTCGTCGGCTTGGGCCAAAGGCGCGCGTGATTCAGCCTGCATCGAACGAGGCGTCGGCGACTTAACTTGTGTTAAGTGTCTTAAGTTACGTATCCGATACTGAACTAAAGTGACGCCAGTTGGACACTTAAGATACGCAACGCGTAGAGTGCCATCGTATGAGCGAAGAGCGCGGCGGAGACTCCTCGAAAACCTGTCAGTACCCCGGCGGGGACTACCCGAGCGAGTGCAGCCGTCCGGCCGCTCCCGACCCAAATACCGGTCGCCCCACGAAGTACTGCTACAAGAAGGACGGTTCAGGCCCGGTCCACTCCAAGGCCAACGCGTGGAAGGAACGCGACCGGCGGCAAAAGGCAGGCGTCCCGGCCGGCGTCACCTCGACCGGCAGAAGCCAGTCCGCGCTCGACACCATCGATCCGCTCGACGCCACCGCGCCGCAGACGCGGGCTCACCTCGGAGTCGAGATGAAGCTGTCGGATCTTCCACGGCGGATGCAGGAGTTCACGGACTTCGTACTGAACCTGGTGTCCGACGCGGCCACGGCTGGCGACGTCGAGGCCGCCTCAGCGGAAGTAGAAGAAGTACGCCACGACGCCGAAGCGAAAGTGGCCGAAGCGCAACGAGAACTCACGAGCGAGCAGCGCCGCCGGCGACAGGCCGAGACCCGCGCCGAAGAAGAGGCCAACGCTCGGGCCGAAGCCGACGCTGCCGCCGCCGAGGCCGTCGCCGACGTCGAGCGAATCCGAGCCGAAGCGGCCGCAGAAGTCGAGGCCGCCAAGGCGGCTGCAGCTGCCGAAGTCGACGCTGCGCGCGCGGATGCTGCAGCCAAGATCGAGAACGCCAACCGCGCGACCGAGGCAGCCGCCGCGAGCGAGGCCGCCGCAAAGACCGAGGCCGAGCGAATCCGCGTCGAGTCGGCTGCCGAAGTCGAACGGATCCGCCGAGAGGCTGAGGCCAGCATCGAGAGCGCTCACCAGGAAGCCGCCCAGGCTGTCACTGGCGCGCAGCGGGATGCGGATGCAGAGGTGGCGCGAGTTCGTGAAGAAGCCCAGACCCAGATCCGCGCCGCGAACGATGACGTATCGGCGGCGCGCACCTCCCAGGCTCGAGCCGAAGCCGAGCTGGAAAGCGTCAAGCGCGCGGCCGCCGAAGACCGGACGACCGCCGAAAACCTCCGAGCCGAACTCCGCGACGTCCGCGAACAACACCGCGCCGAGTTGTCCGAGATCCGGCAAGACGCTCGCCAGGAACGCGAACAACTACGCTCTGACCACGCGACGCAAACCGCGGACCTGCGGAGCACACTTCGTGCCCGCGACGAAGTCATCGAGCGACTCCGGCAGCAGCTCGAATCGACGCGCCCAGCGGCCGAGCCCGGACCCGGATCGTCCGGGCCGGCCCCCGGCAGCCGCCCGAAGACGCGGTGAACGGGACCCGCGCACCGAGGAGTCACGCCGCCGGTGCGCGCGATGCCGCCTGAATCACCCCGGACCGGGGCCCGTCGTCGGTACCTGCGTTACGTGGACGCCGAATCCTGACGGCGGAGGTGCGTCCCCAACGGCCGTTTTTTCGCGGCGGCGACGAACCGGGGTGATGCCGATCTGACGAAGTTCTCGGGCAGTCCAGCCCCCCGCCGTCGCGTCTTGCCAGGCGGTCGCTCGTGCCTCACCCGCTGCTGAGGCCGCACGTGTAGCTGCCTCGACCACGTGGTCCAGCGGCTCGAACAGGTCGGGTGGCGCCGCCTTCCGCAGCCGCTTTGCGTTCGTCAGCAGCTCGTCCAGCTGAGCCGCGGATTGAGTCGCCCTGTGAAGCCGCTTGATCAGCCGCATCCGCGCAGCCGTCTTCTCCTTCTGCAGCGCGGCCGCAGCGTCGAGTGTCATGTCAGTCCCCATGCCACTCCACCGTACGTGCAGCGAGGCAAGAAGGGCCCGACCTGCACGTCAGCTCGGTAAGGAGGTCGGAAACAGCCGGGCAACCCGCAAGCCACGTTGCCAGCGAGACAGGCGCCCGCGGAAACGCGGGAGACCAGCCGCCACGCCGGCCGGGGTTCCGCCTCTAGTGCCGCACGCAGGCGTGTGCCCGGGTCCGGCGCATCGAGCGCGGTTCGACCGCCGCGCGGGGCGGTGCAGGTTGGCTGCGGGCCGGTTGCGGGTTGGCGCGGGTTGGCTGCGAGCCCGGGTGCGGTGCGGGCCGTTGGGGCGCGGTACGGGGGTGACGTGGCTTGCGGTCGCCCGGCGCATCGAGCGCCCGTGCGACCCGCCCTCGCAGGGCGGCGCGTTGGCAGCGCCGTCGCGGGGGCGGCGTGCGTTGGCACCGGGGTCTGCGGTCGCCCGGCGCATCGAGCGCCGTCCGAACCGCCCTCGCGGGGCGACGTCGCGCCGTCAGCGCTCCGCTCAGGAGCAAGATAGGGTTTTCCATAGGAAAACCCAGCATCGTCGGCGGCGGTTGTGGCAAAATGGACACCACGCACCTGGGGAGGTCCGGCATGACGACAACGCGACGCAGAGAGCGCTTGGACGGCGAACGCCGCACCGAACGCACCGGACCGATCGACTGGGCGCCGTCCGAGCTGGCCGTCATCGAAGCTGCCGCGGACGCGCGCGGCCAGGCCTCTACCACGTTCATCGCGAAGGCCGCGCTGGCCGTCGCCAGCGGCCGGTATCGGGTCACAGCTGACGCAGAGGGGCACGGTTTCAACGCGGAGCAGGTCGCGTTGCTTCGCCAGGCCGTCGAGCAGCAGATGCATCTGCGGCGGCTGCTGGCCAACGCCACCGGTTCCCTCAATCAGCTCGCCGCCGGCGCGAACTCCGGCAACCCGCCGACCGCCGCCGCGCTCGACGCCGCCCGCCAGTACTTGCTGAACCAGATCGCCGAGAACGACCGTGTCACCGCCCTGCTGCTCGACCTGGTCGACCCGGAGTAGGAGCGCGCGGTGATCGTCAAGGAAGCGCCGCGCGGCTCGCACACCGCCGGCCTGCTGGCCTACCTGTACGGGCCGGGCAAGGGACCGGAGCGCGGGGGCACGGTGCACGTCGACCCGCGCACGATCGCCAGCTGGGACGGCCTCCCCGAACTGCACGTGCCGCAACAGCGGGTCGGCGGCGGGCAGTCGATCCGCGCGATAGCACGAACCCTCGACGTCCCAGCGCGGCTCGCCGGGCTGTCGAAGACGGGGCGAACCGGGCACATCATCGTCGCCAACAGCCACGACGACCCGGTGCTCACCGACGAGCAATGGGGCGAGATCGCCGAGACGACGATGCGCCGGGCAGGGCTCTGGAAAGGCCCGGATGATGAGGCCGGAGTCCGCTGGATCGCCGTCCGCCACGACGACAACAGCATCCACATCAGCTTCTCACGGGTCCGCGAAGATGGAAGCGATGTCGGCTACATCAACTACACCCGTGCCTGGGAAAGCATGCGGCACGAGTACGAAAGCCGCTTCTCCCTGACCCCGACCGGGCACGCCGACGGCACCAGCCGCAGGCCCTACCACCAGGCCGAAGCGAGCCGGGCGAAGGTCGAACGGCACCGGACCGACGGTGACCCGCACGCCCTGCCCGATACCGCGCAGCTGCGGCACTGGTGCACCGTCGTGGCGCTGGAGGCAGGTAGCGAAGACGTCTTCGCCGACCGGCTCCGCGCGGCCGGCATCACCGTCACCGAACAGCGCGACCAGGCGGGCGAGATCGTCGACTACCGCGTCGGTGTCCGCACGGACAGCGCTGGACAGCCGGTTCTCTACAACCTCGGCAAGCTCGCGCCGGAACTGCGCCTGACCGAACTGCGCGCCGCATGGGCCGACCCAGCGGACCGCTCCCCCGCGTCGATCTCGGCCGCGGTGTCGGCGCTCGAACGGGCGGCCGCGACCGGGCCGGACGAGCCGACCGACGTTGAACTCGCGCTGATCGGCAGGTCCGTCCGCGAAGTCCTGCACGCAGCCGCGGCCTACACCGAGCTCGGCGAACTCCGCCTCGCCGCCGAAGCCGCCGAGCGCGCCGGCCGCCTCGCCGAGCAGATGCCCGTCATGCCGGCGCTCGCCCACGGCCCTGCCACCGAGATGGCGCGCGACCTCCGCGTGGCCACCGGCGCCTTGCTACGGGCTCACCGCGACGGCGAACGCGATGACGACACCGCCGCCCGCGTCGTGATCGCGGTAGCGTCGGTACTAGCGCAGGTGGAGGCCTGGCACGAACTCGCCGACCGGCGCGCGGCCGCGTACGCCGCCGTGACCGCCCGCGAGCGTGTCCTTCAGGCCCGCCGAGCGCTCACCAGCCACCGACCGGCTGATCCGCAGCCGGTCAGGCCCCAGCCCGCCAGGGCCGGAGCCGACCACAGCGCCGCCAGGGCGACGATCCCCCGGCCATCGAACACGCCGCCGGACGTCCCCCGCCGCCGCTGAACCGCACCAGGGGGCACCACCATGACCAGAACGGAAGAACTGCCCGACCTCATCCCGGGTGGCCACCTCGCCCAGGTTGCGACCGCCACCACGACCCTCGCACAGCTCTACGGGCTCCGGCGGGACGCGATCGAACGCCAGCACCTTGAGGAGATGCGCGATCTGCAGCGCCAGCAGGAACGCGCGGAAACGCTGCAGCGGCAGGAAGAGCGCGACCAGCAACGCCAGGCGGAGCGGGCATCCGACAAGCTCGAGCGCCGCCAGGACCAGGCCGAGCGCGACCTGCTCATGCAACAGCGACGGGAGGCCGACAAGGTCGAACGGCGGCAGGAGCAGGCCGAGCGCGAACAGCGGATTCAAGAGCAGCGCGAAGCCGAAAAGCAGGAGCGGCGCCAGGAGATGCTCGCGCGGGAACAGGAGCGCGACGCCAAGACGGACGAGCGCAACCGTCAGCGCGAAGCCGAGATGGCCGCCCGGGAACAGGAACGGCGCCGCAACCGGATCGGCCAGCTCGAAGGACGGGCCGAACGCGCCAAGCTCGATATCGGCGAAGCGATCGGCGAACTCCGCGAGGCCGAGCGGCGGCTGGAGTGGTTGAAGAAGGAAGCCGCGCTCAAGCACGACGAGTTCGCCGAGGCGCTCGAAAGCAAGGCGCCGAAGTGGCAGCTGCAGCGGGCCGACGACAACGCCCGGCGTGCGGATGAGGAAGTCCGCCGCGGCGGCGCCCACGTCAAAAAAGCCGAAGGGCGCGTCACCCGCGCCGAGGCGGCGTACCGCCGCGAACTCGATGCCCTCACCGAAGCTCAGCGCGACTACAACAACCACACCAAGGCCGGGCAGCAGACCGCCGAGCAGAAGGCGATGGCGGAACAACCAGAGGCCGAGCAGGAACAGGCGGCGACGAACGACCCCGCAGCCGAGCAGCAACCGACCGGGCAGGAGCCCGAACCGAACCCGGGTGACTCCCTCGTCATCGCGGACCCCGAAGGCGCCGAGGCCTTGGAAGCCGCCCGGCACGTGGTGACCCCGGCAGAAGGCCACGAAGCCGCGAAGAGCACTTCCTCAACCACTGCCGCCGCTCCCCCGGCGGCTGCACAGGAGCACAAACCAAGGAAGACGCGATGACCGCCGCAGACATCCCCGAGCCGGTCCTCGACGCTTCCTCCGTCGCCGCTCGGGTTTTCGCTCCCGCCGACGCCGACGCCGACGCCGACGCCGACGCCGACGCCGATGCCGGCGAGGCCGCCGACGCCGACGCCGACGCCGACGCTGAACAGTCCTCAGTGGACGTAGCCCGACTTGCCCAACTGGAGAACAACTTCGAACTCGTCACGAAACGTCTGCGGAGGTTGGAAGCAGACCTGGCTGCGCTGAAGGCGGCGAGCAACCCGTGATGCAGGCTGGATCAGGGCTTCCGCCTGATCCAGCCTGCATCAGGGCTTCTCCCACCATCGTGGCCACCGGGGTTCGATGCGCAGTCCCGCTGCTTCCTGATGCGAACATGGGCTGGCCGGCGCTCGCGGTGTTGCGATCTTCGCCCAGAACGCGGCTGCGCCGGGGTCCTCCGGTGGGTTCGCGCTCCAGGCGAACCCGGTTCCTCGGGCGGCCGCCGCGTGGGCCAGGACGCGGCCGACGCCGCGTCGACGGTGTCGGACCTCGACGTGCAGGTCGAGCAGCAGACCGCATCGGTCGATCGGGCACAGCGACAGCTCGACCTGGCCGTAGATCGTGGTGCCCCATCGCAGCTGGATCAGCCCGACCCCGGCGCGGATGGTCGGCGGGATGACGACGAGCTGCAGCCGTCGCGGCTGGACGCGGTCTTCGGTGACCTGCGCGTCGACCGAAGGGTCAACCAGCGCCCACCGTCCGCTGCCATCGGGCTGGGTCTCGCAGTGCCTGCACACGAGCTCGCGGACGCCGTAGTCCTGGTTCGGAGTCTCCTGCAGCTGCCCGGGTTCGAGCTGGTGTCCGGCGGGACATCGGCGAGGCAGGTGCTGCGGGCCGTCCGGCGGGCGGGCCCACGGCCAGAGCGGGACGTCGAGGTAGCGCCCGGCCCGCGCGGCGCCCGCCCCGGCGCCGTCGCGGCGGCCGGCCGGGTCAGCGGAAGTCACGGGACTTCGCCGCGAGTGCGCGCAGGTCCAGCGGGGTGATCTGGTCGGCGACCACCGACGCGGTGCCCTGGGTGACCTGGGCCTGGCCCCGGATGACCAACGCCGAGCTGGTGGCCAGGATCTGTCTGAATTTCGTCCAGGTACTGGGGTGGACAACTACGTTGATCATGCCGGTCTCGTCTTCGAGGTTGAGGAAGGTGATCCCGGCGGCTGTGGCAGGCCTCTGCTTGTGGGTGACCGCGCCGCCGACGCGGATGCGGCTGCGGTCGGCGACGTCGAGCACGCGGGCGGCCGGGATAACGCCGAGTTCGTCGAGGTGTTCGCGCACGAACGTGACGGGGTGGCGGTCGGGGGTGATGCCGGTGGCCCAGACGTCGGCGGCGGCGACCTCGAGGGCGGTCATGCCCGGCAGCGCGGGCGCGTTGACGCCGGTGGCGATGCCGGGCAGGTGCCCGGCCCGGGTGCGGGCCGCCGCACCGGCGGCCCACAGGGCTTGCCGGCGGTCCGGGCCCAGCGCGGTGAACGCCCCGGCGGTGGCCAAGGCCTCTGCCACGGGCTGCTTGAGCTGCACGCGCTCGGTCAGCTCGCCGATGCTGCCGTACGGGCCGTTCTTCTCGCGCTCGGCGACGATCGTCTCGGCGACGTCGGTGCCGACCTGGCGGATCCCGGCCAGCCCGAGCCGCAGCGCCACCCCGCCCGTCGACGCCGGGTCGGGTTCCAGCGTCGCGTGCGCGAGGCTGGCGTTGATGTCCGGCTCGCGGGTGAGGACGCCGTGGCGGCGGGCGTCGGCGACGAGGGATTGCGGGCTGTAGAAGCCCATCGGCTGCGCGCGCAGCAGCCCGGCGCAGAACGCGGCGGGGTAGTAGCGCTTGAACCAGGCGCTCGCGTAGACCAGCAGCGCGAAGGACATCGAGTGGGCTTCGGGGAAGCCGTAGCCGGAGAAGGCGTGGATCTGCTCGAAGATTCGCGTCGCGAGCTCGCGGTCGATGCCGTTGGCGGCGCAGCCGGCGAAGAACCGGCCCATCAGCGCCTTCATCTTCGCGTCCGAGCGTTTCGCGCCCATCGCGCGGCGCAGCTGGTCGGCCTCGGCCGCGGTGAAGCTGGCGACGTCGCGGGCCATCTGCATCACTTGCTCCTGGAACAAGGGGACGCCGAGCGTGCGGTCCAAGCTGTCGGCGAGCAAGGGGTGGGCGTGGCGCCAGGTTTCCTCGCCGCGCCGGCGCCGGATGTAGGGGTGCACTGATCCACCCTGAATCGGCCCGGGGCGGATCAGCGCGACCTCGACGACCAGGTCGTAGAACTTCCGGGGCCGCAGCCGGGGCAGCGTGCCGAGCTGGGCGCGGCTCTCCACCTGGAACACCCCGATCGCGTCGGCTTCGCACAGCATGTCGTAGACCTTCGGGTCGGCCAGGTCCAGCTCGCCGAGGTCGACCTCGCGGCCGTGATGCTCGGCGACAAGATCGATCGAATACCGCAGCGCCGAGAGCATCCCGAGCCCGAGCAGGTCGAACTTGACCAGCCCGATCTCGGCGCAGTCGTCCTTGTCCCACTGCAGCACCGTCCGGCCTTCGGCGCGGGCCCACTCGACCGGGACGATCTCCGAGACCGGGGTGTGGGCGATGACCATCCCGCCGGAGTGCACGCCGAGGTGGCGCGGGGAGTCCTCCAGCCGCGCGGCCAGCTCCCGGACGTCGTCGGGCATCCCGTGCCCGCGCTCGCCCGGGGTGTCGGCGTCAGCGACCGTGCGCCACCGGTCGACGGCCTTGGCGAAAGCGTCCTGCTGGCCGGGGCTGTGCCCGAGCGCCTTGGCCGCGTCCCGGACCGCCGAGCGCGCGCGATAGGTGATGACATTGGCGACCTGGGCGGCGTGCAGCCGGCCATGCCGCTCGTAGACGTACTGAATCGCCTCCTCCCGCCGGTCGGACTCGATATCGACGTCGATATCCGGCGGCCCATCCCGCTCCGGGGCCAGGAACCTTTCGAAGAGCAGGCCCCAGCGGACCGGGTCGCAGTGGGAGATGAACAGCGCGAAGCAGACCGCCGAGTTCGCCGCCGAGCCGCGGCCCTGGGCGAGGATGCCGCGTTCGCGGCAGAAGCGGACGATGTCCCACACCACCAGGAAGTAGCCCGGGAACCCGAGTTCGCGGATCACCCGCAGTTCGTGTTCGAGCTGGGCGTAGGCCTCCGGCGCCTCGTCCGGGGTCCCGTAGCGGGCGGCCGCGCCCTCCATCACCAGGTGCCGCAGGTAGGCGTCCTCGTCGCCATGGCCGGGCGGAACCGGGAACGGCGGCAAGCGCGGCGCGACGAGCGCGAGGTCGAAAGAGCACTCGACGCCGAGCACCGCGGCGCGGGCGACCGCGCCCGGGTACCGGCGCTCGAACGCGCGCAGCTGCTCGGCCCCGGAGCGCAGGTACGCCGTCCCGGCCGCCGGCAGCCAGCCTTCGAGGTCCTCGACCGAGCGGCGCGCGCGGATCGCGGCGACGGCGTCGGCGTGCCACGCGTCGTCCGGGCCCGCGAAGTGCACGTTGTTCGACACCACCGTCGGCAGCCCCAGGTGCTTTGCCATGGCGGAGAGGTGGTCGTTATGGCTGCTGTCGAGCGGCTGGCGGTGGTCGATCAGCTCTACCGCGACGTGGTCGCGGCCGAACCGGTCGACCAGCAGCGCGAGTTCCTCGGCGGCCGCGGCCGGGCCCCGAGCGACGAGGGCCTGGCGGACGGCGCCCTTGCGGCAGCCGGTCAGCACCTGCACGTGCCCGGCCAGCTCGTCGACGACCTCGTCCAGGTCGTAGACCGGGCGGCCCTTCTCCTCCCCGGCGAGCTGGGCGTGGGAGATCACCCGGCACAACCGCCGGTAGCCCTCCGGCGTCCGGGCCAGCGCCAGCAGGTGCGTACCCTCCGGGTCCGGGACGCCGGCCTGCGGCGCCGACAGCCCGAGGCTCAGCTCCGCGCCGTACCCCGCGCGCACGCCGAGCTCGCGCGCGGCCACGGCGAACCGGACCGCGCCGTACATGCCGTCATGGTCGGTCAGCACGATCGCGTCGAGCTCCAGCCGGGCGGCCTCCTCGACCAGAGCTTCGGGCGAGGAGACGCCGTCGAGGAACGAGAAGTACGAGTGCGCGTGCAGCTCGGCGTACGGGCGCCGCAGCGCTCCCGCGCCGTCGTCGCGGCTGCGCCGCACCGGCACGTCCGCCGGGCGGTAGCCGTCGCGCTTGCGGCTCCACGCCGGGGAGTCCCCGCCGTCGCCCTGCACCGGGGGCTTGCCGGCGGCGATCCGCGCCAGCTCGGACCAGGGGGTCCCCGCACCGCCGTTGAACCTGGACACCACGAACTCCCACACGCGCTACGTGCACCGCGGGGAAGGCGGTAGCCACATCATCACAGCCTGCTCGAACACGTGTTCCAGAGGCGCCGTCATCATGCGGCGGACCAGCAGCTACAGTCAAATCGAGCCGCGCAGGTACGGCCAAACGGGTCACTACCGCAACACCGCCAGGGAGGCCGCCGCGATGTCGAACAACACCGAAGCCGCCGACGATCCGGCCGCGGCGGCCGCGCAGCGGATCCTGGACGCCGCCGAGGCCGACGGCATCCCGCGCAGCGAGGTCCTCACCGTCGTCAAAGCGGTGTACACCGTCCGGACCGGCGGCGTGACGAGCGTGGCGCTGATCGACGGCCCAGCGTTCCGACGCCGGCGCCTGGCCCACGTCGTCGGCACCGAGCTGTACGACCCGACCCTCAAGCCGGAGGACGTCTACCGCGCGGTGGTCGGCGAGCTGCCGCCGCGGCGAGCATCGGCGAGCTGACGGCCCCGGACGAAGGGAGCGTCGCCGGGCAGGCCACCGAGGCTGACGTGCCAGAGCATCGATTCCGCCTGCATCAGTATCGGGCGGCGCTGCACCCACGCTGAGCAGTTAGTCCATAAAGCAGATTATGTACTGAATGCGGAACCCTGGTCCGACGCGCGGAGATCATGCAGGGAATATGCGAGTAGGCCATTTGGCCTATCGCTCGTTAGGGCGACTGCGCCGAATGCGAGGGCTTGAGCGCGTATCATCGCGTACTGACGCAGGTCCGCCCCCCGGTGGCGACCGGGGGGCGGGGTCCTCTTGCGTTTCGCTGTTAGCGCTGGAGCAGATGGTCTATCAGCTCAACCAGCGCCTTCAGCACCTTGAGGGCGGGGCCGACCCACCGGGTCGGCCCGCTCTCGCCACTTTGGACGCCCACGGGGGCCTCCTTCAGTAGTGACCCCGCAAGGGGGTCCTTGGGCCCTGATGCCCAAGCCCTCGGGACTCAAGATGGTCACTGAAATCCACCCCTTCGAGTCCGAACCACGTAGACCAGGTTACGAGGTTGGGGCCCCAAAAAGCTCTCCGACTTCGGCGGACTCGCCCGAACGGGTTGAACCCCCTGCTCGCGGACCCCTTCGACCTGGTGATCTGTGACGACTGAGCCGCCCTCCGGAACCTGCGTGCGAGCCCGCTAGGCCGAGAGTGCGACACCATCGGCGGCTTCTGCCATACTCGCGGCGGCCGCTGCGCTGGCCAGAGTCCGAGCATCACGCGATCGCCCACGTCGGTCGAGATGCGCCCGAGGACCGAAGGGGCTCCGACTCGCGCCAGCTTGATGCTGCGCTGGCTGTCGACTCCCGACCCCGGCGGGCTGCGTGGGCGCCCGTCGTAGAGACGAGAGATCGACCGTGACCGCGAATAAGAGACGCAAGCGCGACGCCCGCGCGCACGCCGCCAAAGCTGGAATTTCCCACACCCGCGCGAGCTTCGCCGTCCGCCGGCGGCCGGTCGTACAGGTCGCCAGCGGCATGACCATCGACGAAGACTTCGGGCTCCTGGGCAAGGTCGAGCAGACCGACGAGGGCTGGCTGATCACCCCGATCCGCAACGCCTCGGCGTGGACCCCCTTGAAGCCGCTGGTGCCCGTCGAGCACCCGGAACCGGAGACCTGGGACCCGGTCGTCACCGAGCTGCCGCCGCTGGCGATCTTCGGAGTGCACAACCCGCCGTTCCAGCTCGCCGCGCGGTGCTGGACCTGGGCCGCCAACGGCTGGGCGATGAACGACCCGGGCGAGATCGCCGACGCGCCCGCGGTGCCGGCGCCCGCCGCCGAGCTGCCCTACGAAGTCCGCGAGTTCACCGTCCTCGACCTGGACGGCGTGCTCTCCGGGGGCTGGCACGGCGCAGTGCCGCACTGGCGCACGGTCGGCTGGTGCGCCGACGTCGACCGCGCCCGGGAAGTCGCGGCCGCCGGCATCCGCTGGAAAGACGGCGCGGTCATGCGCGCGCAGGTCTGGGGCCCCGACCCGACCGACCCGGCCAGGCGCAGCGTGCTGGCCACCGTCGATCCCCCGGCCGGAGAACGGCCAGACCGCCCGCACCGCGCGTTCCGCACCCTGCCCGACCTGCCGCGCCCGAAGTGCGCGCCACCAACCCCGGAACCCGCCTGGACGGTCGACGAGACCGACGCGCCGCAGTACGCGGTGCGGTCCTGGCGCCCGGGCGCCGGCTGGCAACTGATGCTCTGGACCTCCAGCCGCCAAGCCGCGGCGATCACGGCGGCCAACCTGTGCATCGGCATCGACGACCACCCGTACCCGTACGGCGACATCTGGGGCCCCGGCTGGAGGCCAGGCGAGCCGCCTCGCGTGCTGATGGACCTCGAACCGGAACGCGTCTATGGCAAGGAACCGGACGACTACAGGCCGGACGGACCGGCCTTTTAGACCCACTGGCGTGCGACAGAAGTGCGACAGCAACTGGCCAGTTCCGTGCGACGCTCGAAGGCATGACCACACCCGAGCACCCGGAGATCACCGCGATGCGCCCGGCCTACCTCGCGCTGGCCGGCCTCGACGAGACGCGGCGCCGCCGGGCGGTGCGCTGGTTGCTGTCGCGCCTCGCCGACGATGAGACCGCGGAGCGGGCGGCCGCGGAGCTCAGCCGAGCCAGGTGACGTCGAGGACGTCGACGCGGTCCTGGTCCTCCAGCACCAGGTAGGTGACCAGGCCGCGGCCGCGGCCCGGTCAGCGGCGCCAGCTCGAGGAGGTTGTACGGCAAGGACCCGGACGCCCGGGTGATCCTGTGACCCGCCGTGCGACATAACTGCGACAGAAGCCGGGCAACGTCCGGCTGGCCTAGAAGCCCACGGCCTTGCAAGTCTTGGGATTGATGCACATCGAGAACTCGTCGCCGGTCGTCGGATCCTTGACTACCTGCAGACGCCCGCGGAAGTTCACCCAGTCGTCGGCGGGATACACCACCCCGCACAGGACGCACTCCGCAACATCGAGTGAGTGCGAGTCCGTCAACGCCCGCAATGCCCGGCATTCGGTGACGCGGGGCGACGTGCCATAGCCGCAGCGACACCAGGCACGCGAACGGTTTCCGCTGGGACTGAACCCGCTCATCCAGTGCACGATCACCGGCCGGATCGCCGCGCCGACCAAGAACGTCGGGAACTCGGGCTGGTTCAAGCCGTAGCGACGCGTCAGCCGATCAGCCACCGCGCGAGAGGCGGCGGCCTCCTCAGGCGGCGTGCCTGGGTGCGTGGCTCGCGTCATGAGAGCGCTCACGCGCCGACGGAGTTTCTCGCGGGTCACGCTCACTCCGAGCTTCCTCTCCCCCGCGGTGCGGGCGGTACTCATCGCACGGCCGGTCTAGCGATGCAGGCTGCATCAGCTGGCTTGCCGCCTCATTCAGGGCTCGCTAAGCGACGTGGGCTCGTGCGGCGAGTTCGCGGATGCCGGGCAGGCTAGCGCCGCGGTGGTCGCGCAGGTTCCGGATGAGGTTGCGGGCGGTCGCGCGGGTGTGGACCTCGCCGGGGGCGCGGAGCTCGGCTTCGCGCAGCGCGTTGTACGCCGGGCCGGGCCGGTCGAGTGCGTGGTGGACGAGGGCCAGGTCGACGAGGTAGCGCCCTTGGCGTTCGGTGCTGGTGCCGGTGAAGGAACCGGCGGTGCGGGCGTAGTGCAGCGCGGCGGCCGGGTCGCCGAGCACGTGCAGCGCGGAGACCTGGTGGCTGGTGATGTTCGCGGTGAGCGGGCCGTGCAGCGCCCGATGGTCGGTGAGCCGGGCCGCGGTCCGGCTGGCGTCGGCGAGGAGGTCGAGGGCCAGGTCCCGGTTGCCCGCGCGCGCAGCGCCGTAGCCGGCGGTGCACATGAGCACGCTGTAGAGCGCGAGATGCTGCGGGGCGGCGCGGTTGCCGGTGTCGAGGTGCTCGACGGCGGCGAGTACGAGTTCTTGGGCGCGGTCGTGCTGCTTGCCGCGGCGGCAGACCGACGCCTTGACGCGTTCGGCCTCCGCGAGCAACAGCGGGTCGCTGGTACGGGTCGCGGCCCTGGACGCGCGGTCGGCGCTAATCCATTCGAGCCCGCTGGCAGGCAGCTTGATCAAGGCGCGGGTGATCAGCGTGTAGACCTCGGCCGCGACGTCGTGTCCGCCACCGGTCGCGGCGCGCGTGGCTTCGGCGGTCCGCGCGAGCGACGGCAGGTCGCGGGCCAGCGTGAGGTAGTCGGCGCGGTCGAACGCCGCGCGGGCGGCCGTCAGCCTCTGCCGCAGCGCGGCGGTGGTCGCGGGGGCGGCCGGCGCGGATGGCCCGAGGAGGATGGGCTCGAGGTGGCGGGCCAGTAGGGCGGCCGGGTCCGGCTCGGCGGCGGCGAATCCGGTGTTCGTCGTCAGGCCGGAGCCGAGCAAGCTGGTGGTGGCCACCAGGAAAGTGCGGCGCCGCATGTGGTCCTCCTCGGCTGGGCTGGTGTTCACCCTAGGAGAGCCGACCGGACGCTGCTGGGAGGCAACGCGGACGTGCAGGCCGAATGCTGTGGCGGGCAGATCCAGCAGCTCGGCAAGACGCCGCAGCATCGCCGGATCGCGCGGCCGTCGTCGCGCGCCCTCGAAGCGGCTGATCATGCTCGGATGACACCCGAACCGGCGGGCCAGCTCGGATTGGCTGAGCCCGGCGCGACGTCGAGCGAGACGGATCACGGCAGCGTGATCCTCCCCCGCGATCGCGGCGGCAAGAGCTGCATCGTCGGCACGGGTCCATCGGGTTGGCATCGGGCGCCTCGATTCCGGGACAACACACCCAGCGTAGCCAGTTAGTGACGCGTCCGGCGTCGTTGTGCCGCATTGGCACAGCCGTGCCCGGCTGGCACGAACCTCTGCCGCCATCCCCGGCGTAACGGCTTCCCTCGAACTCGCGACTCGGGGCGCAGGTCCCCCGTGCGACGGACGGGAGCGGGCAAGTGAACATGACGCGATCAGCAGACATCGCGGTGATCGGCGCGGGCATCGTCGGCCTGGCGTGCGCGCTGGAACTCGCGCAGGCCGGAACCTCGGTCGCGGTGGTCGCGCCGCGAACCGGCGACCACGCCGGCCAGGCCAGCCGCGCGGCCGGAGCGATGCTCACGGTGTTCTCCGAGGTGGAAGCCGCGCACCCACAGCAGCGGGTCGAGGTTGAAGTGGCGGAGCGGGTCGCTGCTCGCGCGGGCTACGACGCCTGGCTGGAACAGGTAGCCGACCTCGCCGGCCGACCGGCCCCGGCACTCACGCCCGGTGTCTGGGTGACCGCCAGCGTCCCGGCCGACCGCGGAGAACTCGCCGCCATCGCGGCGGCCGCAGCGAACGCCGGGCTGGCCGGGCAGCTGCACTCACCCGGCGATGTGCCCGGCCTGCACTCGAAGTCGGTGTTCGAGGCCCTGTGGCTGCCGGGGGAAGCAGGAGTCGACGCCGGCGAACTGGTCGCGGCGGCCGCGGCCGCCGCGATGGCCCACCCCCGGATCGCCTGGTTCGACGCTGATGCATCCCGCATCACCGACAACGGAACTGATCTGCGGATCGAGGTCACCGACGGCGAGCCGGTCACCGCAGAGCACCTGGTCCTGGCCGCCGGCGTGCAGACCTCGGCGATCGTGCGCCGCTCCCCCGGCCTCGCCCTGGACCTCCCGCCCGTCTTGGCCGGACGCGGGGTCAGCATGATGCTGCAGGCCGTTCCGGAACGGGTCGAGTCCCCGATCCGGACCCCGAACCGCGGCTTCGCGTGCGGCGCGCACCTGGTCGCCCGCTCCGACGGGCGGACCTACCTCGGCGCGACGAACCGGCTCAGCACCCGGCCCGAGCCCGGCCGGCGGGCCAGCGTCGACGAGATCGCCACGCTGCTGCACGACGGCGTTCACGAGCTCAACGCCGGGCTCCGCGACGCCCAAGTGACCGACGTCCGCGTCGGATACCGGCCGTACACCGTCGACCACCTGCCACTCGTCGGCCGGACCGCGAACCACAAGGTGCTGGTGGCGACCGCGACCTACCGGTGTGGAATCCTGCTCGCTCCTCGGGTGGCCACGCTGATCCGCAGCGAACTCGAGCACCCCGGCACCCTCGACGACCATTCGTACTCGCCGCGACGGGCCATGCCCGTGCCCGACCTGGCCCAGCTCGTCCACGGCCGCGGTGACGCCTTGGCAGAGTTGCTGTGCCAGCCCGGCGGTCATCTGCCGGGCGGCGCCGTCGACCAGCTGGGCTCGGTGCTGTGCGCCGCTCTCGTCCACCAGCACGCCGATCCGGCGGTGCGGCGGCTCACCCGCAGCGCGCCCGTCGAAGAAGTTCTGCCGCTGCTCCTCGACGTCGCCGGGCGGAGCACACGATGACGCTGCCCGCCCAGCTGATCGACATGATCACCACCCTGCGCCCGCGTGCCGGCCTGGCCGTCGCCCTGGCCCCCGACACCGAGCTCGACGCGATCGGGTTCGACTCGCTGGACCGGATCCGGATCGCGGCCGCGCTCGAAGCCGCCTACGGCGTCACGATCCCCGACACCGCCCTCGCCGACGTCCGCCGGCTCGGCGACCTCGCCGACCTGGTCGAGCGCCCCGCGCCCACCGAACCGACCACGCTCGTACCGCTGGAGAAGATCCCTGCTCCCCGGGCGGCACCTGAGCAGCTGCCGGACGCGGTCATCCACCCCACGGCCGAGCTCGGCACCGGCGCTTGCGTCGGCCCCGGCAGCCGCGTGTGGCGCCGAGTCCTACTCGCAGACGGCGTCCGGGTCGGCAGTCAGTGCACGCTCGGCACCGACGTGCACCTCGGGCCCGGCACTCGCATCGGCGACCGCGTCAAGATCCAGAACGCCGTGCAGGCCTTCGGGACCACCATCGACGACGAAGTCCTGCTGTGCCCCGGCGTGCTGATCATCGAGGACAGCACGCCCCGCGCCGTCACCTCCGCTGGGCTCCCTCAGGCTGCTGACGACTGGACACCGCACCCGGTGACCGTCTGCCGGGGCGCCACCGTCGGCGCCGGCGCGATCCTGCTCCCCGGCGTCCAGGTGGGCGCACATGCCATGGTTGCCGCCGGGGCCGTCGTCGACCGCGACGTCCCGCCGTACGCACTCGTCGCGGGCAACCCTCACCGGCAGATCGGTTGGGTCTGCCGGTGCGGAGGCCGGTTGTCCGGTACCGCCTGCGCCCGCTGCGGCGCTCGCTACGAGCACCGTGACACCCCTGCGGATACGAGGCGTCACCGGAGCCTACGCGGAGAGTGATAGAGGGGGCGGGATAGCCTGCCGTGCGTGACGACGCCCACCGCGACGCAGCAGCGCTTCTTCGAGAACTACCCGATGGCCATCCCGTCGGCCGGGGTGCTCTTCTTCGACGATCTCAACCACGAGCGCGTCCTGGTAGTGAAGCCGGCGGGCCGCAAGTGGTGGGAGATCCCCGGCGGCGTCAACGAAGCACGACGCGGTGAGTCGCCGCTCGCCACCGCCCGCCGCGAGGTCGCCGAAGAACTCGGCCTCGACGTCACCGTCGGACGCCTGCTCGCCACGGACTCGATCCCCGAAGGCGACGACCACGCCCCCATGCTCGCCTTCGTCTACTACGGCGGCGTTCTCACCCCCGAACAGTATGCAGCGATCCGCTACGTCGACGGCGAGATCGGCGAGCAGGCGTACGTCGCCCCCGAACAACTCGCCGACCTGATGGTCCCCCGCCTGGCCCGCCGCGTCGCCGCCTGCGCCCTGCACGCACGCACGGGTAGCCCCGAGCCGCTTTGCCTCGAACACGGCGTCGTCCCCGCCTCCTGACGGCTCACAACCTGGCCGATCCAGGCTGAATCACCCGATTGAGCCAGGGCGGGTCCGCGGCCCGCGTCGGCGCAGCGACTCGAAGGCTCGGCGTATAACGGCGTGTACGCCCCGCCGTGTCGCGAGCGTGAGACCGCAATATGCCTACACCCAGCCCGAGTTCACCCGAACGGTCGAACGTTCCTCTGGCTCGTATCGGCATCCGATGGCGATAGGATGGCGGTCTACTGTGGACGGTCGATTGACACTTTGCCACCTGCGCTTACTGCATTCAAATCGGACAGGTTGTAATCGAGGGGCAGTAATTTGCCGGTATATAAGGAAAGTATCTGCTGTTGATCTCTAGTGACTGAAAAATTCGTTGCGGTGTAACGGGTTTTGATGCCTGATCGCAGGAGTTTGGCTATGCTAAGTTCATGTTTCCGCAGGTAGGCAATCTGAGTCGGCACTGCCAGGCGTGTGCCAAAGCGGCTTGAAGGTGTCATACTTGTGTTGCAGGCTATCCCTGCAACATGCGGAAAGGCGGGGTCGGCCGTGGCCAGACCCCGCCTCCGCTAGCACGCTGGGATGGTTAGGTCAAGAGTTCGCGTAGCTCATGGACCAGGTTCGCCAGGGCCACGAGGGGCGGGGTAGCGACCACTACCACGTCCCTCACCTGGCGACACCATCGTTCCCAGCGGGATCGATCACCTTCGTGATCATCCGGATCGCTCTCGCGATCCTCGTGCTCGTTGTTCAACGAGTCACGCTCCTCTCCTGTCTCCTTCCTCCTCGTCCGTCAGCGCACTGACATCACCAGCAACTCGGTGGATCGCACCGCAGCATGCCGGTGCAACTCCAGGATAGGGGCTCCGAGCCCAAGTTGGCGCTCCCTACGGCAGCCGTACACCGCTTTTGCTCAGTTCCGCGGGAATACTGGTACAGCCATCCGAGCGGCCCTCTCAGCTTCGGGGCGTCTGAGGGATTTCGCTGCGGCCGAACTCTGCAACGGGCGCCTGCATCGGCTCGGACAGCCTGCCGTGCGTGCCCCACCTCGACGGACACCCGGCGCCCTTTCGGTGCTGGAAGGCCACGCAGGACTCCGACGCGCCGGAGCGGCCGCACGTGCCTGATCCAGGCTGAATCAGCCAGAAGCAGCTCGTCCGCGTCAGCTCTCCGATCCCGCCTGCATCGCGGGCCGGACCGGTGACGCCGGTTCGTGCTGGGCCTGCCCGGTCGACTGCTCGACGACGTCGCGGTAGGCGGTCTCGCACCGTCAGATGGAGCCACTGACCAAGGCCGTCGATCCAACAGGGCGCTCGGCGACCCGGCGCTGTTCCAGGAGTATGGGAACGGCCCACGACGGGGATGGCCATCGTGGGCCGTTGACTTGGCGGCGCTGGTCAGCTGGTGGGCTGGGGGACGATCATCCGGCTGGCGTCGACCGCGGACGAGATGATGCCGAGCTGGAGCAAGGTGTCCGGAACGCGCTGGAGGCGGCGGGCGTCGAGTTTCGCGCCGTAGCCCGGGAGTTCCATCAGGGCCGCGGTGGTCTCGGTGACCTTGGCGTACTTGACGACCAGGCGTTCGACGAGGCCGCGGTCGTTGAGCGCGTCGCGGGTGCCCTTGGCGATCGCCCGCTGGAACGCTGCGATGGTCTTGGGGTTGGCCTGAGCCCACTTCGCGGTGGTGGCGTAGCCGGTGAGCGGGAAGTCCTGGGTGCTGCCGGTGCCGCCGACGTCGACGATCGGGATGGCGCCGACCGCGTGGGCGGCGTCGGTGACGAACGGCTCCGGCATGTACGCGGCGTCGACCTGGCCCTGCTGCAGCGCGGCGGCCATGTTCGGCAGCGGCACCGGAACCCACGTGACCTTGGACCTGTCGAGGCCGCGGTCCTGCATCACCGACTGGGTCAGGACGTCGGAGGCCGCGTTTTTGCTGGTGATCGCGATCTTCTTGCCGGGCAGGTCTTCGACGTGCTTCACCGGCGAGGTCGGGATCGTGACGATCTTGTTGCTCTTCGGAGTGGCGGTGGTGGCGTCGGCAACGAGCCGGAAGTCAGCGGCGCCTTCGCTCTGGGCCTTGAACAACAGCGTCCAGGTGGTCAAGGCGAGCTGGGCCTCACCAGCGACGACCTTCGTCATGGTCTTGGCGCCGGAGTCCGCAACGTCGATCTTGACGTTGAGGCCCTCGGCGGCGAAGTAGCCGGCGTCCTGGGCGGCCCACAACGGCACCAGGTCAACCGAGCTGATGATGGAAACAGTGAGTGCGGAGGTCTCCAGCTGGCTGCCCGCGACAGCGGCGGGCTTGTCCCCGCCGAGCGCGCTGCAGCTGGAGGTCAGGGCCAGCGCGGCCGCGAGGGCCGTGGTGAGGGCGGTGCGTTTCGCGTTCCGCACGCGTGTGCTCCTTCGAGGGTGGTGGGAAGGGGGACGAAGGGTGTTCAGGAGGGGCTGCGCAACAGGCTGCGGAAGCCCTCGTGGAAGGCGTCGTCGGTGACGACGAGCAGGCGGGTGCGGGTGTGGACGAGCCAGTCCCCGGCGCCGAGCGTCAGGTCGGGCTCGGGCTGTCGGGGCTGACGGATGGTCGCGGTGTCGCCGTGGACGGCGATCGTGGTTCCGGCGCTGAGCACCGCTTGAGCGGTGAGCTGCCCGACCCAGCCGCGGATGACGTCGTCCAACATCTCCGGACCGGCGTTGCGGACGACCTCGACCACCTGCCCGGCCTTGAGATCGTGAGTGTCGTCCGCGCGGACGACCCGGTAGAGATCGATTGCGGGCATCAGGGGACCTCCGGTGAGGTCGGGGCGGCGCGGACGTCGCCGATGGTGGTTCCGGTGAGGGCCTGGCCGACGAGGGCGACAACGAGCGCGAACAGGGGCCAGGTCCAGGTGCCGGTAGCGGTTTCGAGCAGGCCGATGCCGAGGGCCAGGACGCCGGCGAGGGTGTAGCCGAGGCCCTGGACGACCGACGACAGCGCGGCGGTGGTGTCGGGGTCGTCGCCGGTGCGGTGGCCCAGGTCGACGAGGGCGAGCGCGAGGGCGCCGAGGCCGATGCCGAGCAGTCCGGTCCAGAGCCAGGTGACGGTGGCGGGGCTGATCAGCAGGCCGGTGACGCCGGCGATGCTGGCTCCGGCGAATCCCACGGCGAGCGGGGTGTGCCGGACGCGGCGGGCGAGGTACGGGACCGCGAGGGAGACCGGGACGCCGAGCACCATGACGGCGGCGAAGTGGTACCCGGCCTCGGCTTGGGTGAGGCCGGCGGTGTGCAGGATCGACGGCAGTCGGCCCATCAGCAGGAACGTCACCGCCGAGAGCAGTCCGAAGTGGATGGTCAGGGTGGCGATGGTGCCGCGCGGGGTTAGCGCCCTCGGGCTCACGCGCACCGCCGGGGTGGCCCCGGCGGGGGGCGCCAGGTGGCGGCTGCTGCCCTGCCAGACGACGAGGCCGATCGCGGCGAGCAGCGCCCAGCTGCCGAGCCCGAGCTGCCACGCCACCCCGGTCGGTGTGAGTAGCGCGCCGATCGCGGATCCGGCGCCGAGGCAGGCGGTGTAGCAGGCCGCGGAGCCGGGGGTCGCGGTGCGGACGATGACCGGCAGCAGTGCGCCGAGGACCGCGATCGCGAGGCACGCCGCGGTGGTGCCGACGAGGATCGTCACGTCGCCGGGCAACGTCCGGGCGATCAGCGAGACGGCGAGGACGCCGAGGGAACAGGCGACGACGCCGCGGATCCCGAACCGGGCCCGTAGCCGCCACGCCGTCCAGGAGCCGACCGCGAAACACCAGGTTGGCAGCGCGACCAGCACGGCGGCCACAGTTGGCGGCAGGCCGGCCGTGGTCTCGAGGTGGGTGAGCAGCGCTCCCAGGCTGGTGACGGCGGGCCGCAGGTTGAGCGCGAGGACCGCGACCGTGAGGCCGGCGGCGACCGGGCTGAAAACCGCAGCGCGGGAGACGTGGGCGGTAGTCACCCCACACCGCCGAAGTCGGCCGCCAGGATGCTGGCCAGCCGCGTCCGGGTCGGACACGGCATGGGCCGGGCGCACTCGCGGCACCAACCACCCATCGGCGAGTGCGCGTTCCACTCGGCGGAGAAGACCGCGATGAGGGTCCGCAGGGCGCGGGGACCTTCGACAAGGAGGTCGACGAGGTCGCGTCCGTCGAGGACTGCGACGACACGACCGTGACCGATGAGGTGGACACCGGTGCGCACGTCGACGTCGACGTCGACGTCGGTTTGCGCGGAGTCCGTGGCAACGGCCAGCGGGCCGCTGCTCTCGGCCCGATTGCTGAGGTCGAGCCAGTGACTCAGCAACGCGGGTGCAACTGCAGGTGGTGAAGGTGTCACTCGAACGAATGTAGGTTATTTACGACACTTTGGGCAAGATATTCGACATTTCTAAGGGTGATCGCCCGCCCCGGTAAGCTCTCCGGGCGATGAACCAGCGCACTGACGAGCCGTCCGATCACGACTTTGAACAGCACCTCGCGGCGATGGGAAAGCGTCTTCGTGCTGCTCGTCGAAGCGCGGATCTAACCCAAGTGGAGCTTGCTGCGCTCAGCGGGGTGGATCGCGGCAACATCAGCAGGGCGGAGCACGGGGGCAACATTTCCGTGCTGACCCTGTGGCACCTGGCTAGCGCGCTCGGCCTGCGCGCTGCCGATTTGCTGGATGACCGCCCGCTCGGCGACCGCTAGCCTCGGCTGGCTACCGATGGTGCGCCGCGCCGCGAGAGATTCTCGTCAGCGACGATCCAGCCTGCATCATTTCGCTCGAACGCGAGACGTATAACGCCGTGTACAGGACGGTGGCCGGACTTCGGTACGTCACCGACCGCGGCGCGACTGCTCTTTCCGCGGAATCTCCTCTGTGTCATAGGAAGGTGGCTGCACATGCCGGGCCCGCGTCGGGTCGGTGTGCGAGCGCGGCGTACACGCGGCGAACGGCCCGTTCTCCCCCAGCAACTGCAGCAGCATCGGGTCGAGGTGGTCGCGATGCCAGACCGACAGCCCGATCCCGGGTTCGGCGACCAGCTCCTGCCACGCCCGATGGCAGGCGGCGAAGCGCGCCCACGCCTCCGCGTGGGCCCACCATCGACTACACCAGTGCATCCCCGGCCGGCCGAGCGGCCGCAGGTACACCGGAAACACCGTCGTCTCCAGCCACCGCACCAGCTCGGCGGGATCCCACGTGGACGGCTCCGGCTCCTTCTTGGACTTCTTCTTGCCCGATCCAGCCTGCATCACGGCCTGCCTTGGCTGGCCAGCTCCGCCAGTTCGCGTTGAGCCTCCGCGATCGACTGCGCGACGACGTCACGGTAGGACGTCTCGTACCACGGCATCAACCGCACGATCACCGGCCGACGACCGGTAAGAAGGACCAGAGCAGTGCCCTTTTCCAGCGCACGCACCGAATCCGGCGGCAAGATCTCGCGGTGGTCCATGCTCGTCGTGACCGACCGGCCGCCCGAGCCGTAGGTGGTCGAGCGCTGCACGACGTCATGCCGGCCGACCGCGAGGGAGATCCGGCGAAGCAGCTGCTCGTCCTCGACCCCTGCGCCGAAGACCTTGATCGTCGTGGCTCCGAACAACTGCTCCATCCCGTTCTCACCCCACACCCGCACGCCCTGAGCCCAGGACTGCAGGATGGCGCTGATCGAGACCCCGAGGCCGCCGGAGTACGAAACCACCTTCGGGAGCCGGTCCCACGGGCAGTTGCCGATCTCGTCCAAGACCATCGCCAGCGGGACCGGCAGCCGACCGCCGTGCCGCTCGGATTCGTCCTGGGCCACGTCGAACAGCTGATCCAGGAACCCCGCCAACAAAGGACCTGCCGCGCCGGCTGCGTCCTTGGACAGCAGGTACACCGTGTCCGTCGACCGCGCGAACTCGAGCATCGAGAACTCCGGAAGCCCCGGCTGCGGGGTCACCCACTTCAGGATCCGAGTACTGCGCAAGCAGCTCGCAGCCGTTCTTGCGGTCTGGTAGACCGAATCCCGGGTTTCCGCGTGCAGGAAGACCGTGTTGCGCAGGCTCTCGGCCACCGGCCCGAATCCGTGATCGTCGAGCAACTGCGCCGGTCGGTCGTCGGTCGAGGAGTTGAGCCAGCGCCACACCTCGCGCAGCGACGCCCCGCTCACCGACGCGGCCAGGAACATCGCCGACAGGAGGTCTGCGGCGCTGTCGGCCCAGAACGTCTCACCGCCGCTTTTGGGCCGGACCGCTTGGACGAACTGCTCCGCCAGCTGCCGCGCGGTCTCGTCGTCCTGCACCAGGCGCAACGGATTCCACCAGAACGTCCGCCGTGCGCGGGTGATCCGCTGCGGATCGAATCGCCACACCCGGCCCAGCTTCGCCCGGTATCCGCTGGTGGCGCGGTACAGGTCCGGTCGGTTCGACGTCGCGACGACCGCGCCGGGGGCCGCCAGCACCCGCGGCACCGCCCGCGCCGTGGTCTTGCCGGACCGCGGCGCCATCCACGCGATCTCCACGTCCTCCCACCCCGGGAGGATCTCCGGGCCCGAAGGCAGGGCGACCCCGAGGACGTCCCGCACGTCCGGTCGGCTACCCGAGGGCGGCCCGGTGAGCGTCGGATGAAGCCGCGCGGTCTCCGCCGCACGGTCCGGCGCCGTCGTCCCCTCGATCTCAGCCCGCCGATTCACCGCCGCCGCCTCCGCCAGCCGGCGCCGCGAGCGCAGCAGCCGCCGCGCCCGTGATGCAGCCTGGATCAGCACCAGCACGGCCGCCACGAGCAACACGCCGAACACGATCAGCGTCGGAATCCGCGCCGTCACCGGATGGGCGGACACGACGTCGAGGACCGGACCGATCCCCCACCGGAACGCCGGTGGGGACCAGCCCGCCCCGGCGGCCATCGCGACCGCCCCCTGCGCGACCCACAGCAGCGCGGCGCCCAGTTCAGCGGCCGCGACCCCGCCGATCGACAACCAGCCGAGCAGCACCTCGTCCCGAGGCGGCGACGCCGTGCTCATCGCCACGCCTGATCGGTGTCGTGATACGGCCGCTCCGACGCCGCGAGCAGCATCCGCACCGGAATCCCGATCCGCTCACGCGGCTTGAGCATGAACCGGCCGCGGCCCGGGTGCTGGGTCTCGCCCGACCAGGTCGGCGGCGCAGCCCACGAACGGATCAAGGCGCTTTCCGCCCTGCTGAACTGCATGATCGAAGACAGCGCGTCGAGCTCCGACTGTGGTTGCGCGGCCACGATCGCCGTCGAGCACCGCGCGATGATGCCGACGGCCTTTGCCCGGTCCTCCTCAGTAGCCAACGCCTGGAAGTCGGCGAAGGCGTGCGAGGCCATCAGCGCCTGCACGCCCTTCTGGCGCCCGATCCGGCCGACCTGGTCGCCGATCTCGACCATGCCCGAGCCAGCGCGCAAGACCCTCCAGAATTCATCGAAGAACTGGACCCACGTTCGGCGAAACCCGCTGACCTGGCCGGCGTCGACGAGCGCGGAGGCCCATCCCCACGCGGCCAGCATGGCGATCGCCACGGCGGCGTCGTCGGCGCCGGCGACCAGCCGCGACAGGTCCAGACTGGTCGCCGGGGTGCGCGGGTCGATCGAGAACGTGCTCTGGCCCTCGAACAGCCCCGCCAGCGGACCGCGCAGGATCAGCTGCAGCCGGACCAGCAGCGGCCGAAGCAGCCGTTGCGCCTCCGCCGCGTCCGCCGTATGCAGCGGCGCCCGGATCTCCTCCGGCGCCTCCTGCAAGATCACCAGGAGATCCGACAGCGTCGGCGTGTCGGATGGCCGACGGCGACCGAACAGCTCGTACGCCAGCGCGAGCCCGAGCCGCTCGGAGTCGTCGAGGGGACGTCCAGAACTGATCGTCAACGCGCCCTCGGTGAGGGCCAGAGCGCGGGCCTGGATCTCCTGCCGCAACCGGGCTCGCTCGGCAGGCGGGGCCTGGTCCAGGACGCCGGCGAGCGGACCGGGGTCGAGCAGGTTGATCCGGTGCAGCCCCCGGCCCAGCGTGACGCACGTGCCGCCGAGACCTTCCACCAGCTGCCGGTGCTCGCCCTTCAAATCGGCCGGGACCATGACGCCAACACCGAACAGGCTCAGACCCCACATCAGCCGTCGCCCGATCGTGGACTTGCCGGTGCCGGGCTCGCCGGTGAGGTAGACCCCGACGTTGGTCACCAGCCCCCGGCGCAGGTACTCCCCCACATCGAGCGACACCGGTTCACGGGTGATCTGGTGGATTCCGACTGGGACGCCGAAGTCCGGCGCCCCTGCGGAGAGGACGAACGGGTACAGCCCGCTCACCTGGGCGGTGGAGCCGACCCAGCGCGTGAGCTTCGGCGCGAAGGGCGCGCGACCCGCCCCCGGCATTCGCCAGCCGAGCGCCGGCGGGATCGGCTTGTCCCGCGCGGCAACCCACTCGGCGGGGAGCACGCTCTCCGGGGCGCGACGTCCGTCGACCTGCTCGGCCGCCAGCAGCGCGGCGGAGTTCGCCGGGATCACGGCCTCGTCGACAGGTGATGCAGGCGGGATCACCTGGGCGGCGTCGCCGCGGCCGCGCCGCCTCACTTCGACCGCCCCGGCGTGCGGGCGGCCAGTTCGTAGGGATCGACGCCGACGCCGAGTGTCGCGGCGAAGCCGAGCAGCTGCGCGCCGTACATCCGCTGCAACTTCAAGCGGGCACCGCGGGCTCGGCTTTCCAAGTCGGCGCACGCGGCCGCCAGGTCGGCCTCGGCCAAGGTCGTAACCGTGACCAGGATGCTTGGCTCCCCCAGCCCAGCGCCGCGTGCCTGCTCCACCGCGGTCGCGGTCGCTAGCGCGGCGTCGACTTGCTCGCGCACGGAGAAGTCGCGCTTCGCCTTCCGGGCTGCGGTCCGGCGGACCGCAGCTGCCTGCAGTTCGGCGTCGACCACCGACGCGGCCAGGTCGGCGGGATAGGGGCGGTAGAGCAGCGCGACCCGGCGCGGCCACGCCCCGGGCGCCATCAGCCGCCGCAAGACGTCGTGGCGGACCCGAGCGGCGGGCAGCTCGCGCAGCGCGTAGGTCACCGACCAGCCCGAATCGTGCTGCAGGTGATCCCACTGCTCGGTCGCGGCCTGCGGCCCGGCCTGCTGCCAGCTCACCGCCGCTTCGCCGGTCTGGTCGCGGTCGACCTGCCCCCGCGCGGCCGGGTCGAACGCGGCGCGGACCCGGGAGGCTGTCCAGCCCGGGGTAGCGCGTCCGAGCACGCTGACTCCGCCGGAGGCGAGACCCTCGACGATGCCGGTCAGCGCAACCGATGCCTCGGCGGTCGCCTCCGCCATCGTCGTCGGCCGGGTCGGCAGCTTGCGCGGATCCAGCGTGACCGCGGCCCAGACGTGCATCTCCGCGCTCTGCGCGGGCAGCTCGGCGAGCACGTCGGCCATCAGCCTGCGCGCGAGGTCCGGGGCGTCGTCGACGGCGTGTTCGTCGACGTAGTCGCGGACCCGCGAGATCGATGAGGGGGCGGTGTCCACCACGATCGCCACCGAGCGGACGCCGGGGACGTACCCCAGCGCGGCTTGCCAGGCGCCGAAGGCGGCCACCCAGCCCTCCGCTGCGGCCTCCTCGGCCAGGAGGGTGCCGGTCGAGCCGAGACGGACCTGGGTGGTGAGGAAGCCGCCGCGCCGGTCCCACATCCAGCCGGCCGGTGCGCCGGTGATCTGGCGGACCGCGAGCAGTTCCAGCGGTGCCAGCGGACCCGGGAGATACGGCGCTCCCGCGACGCGGGTCACCAATTCCGAGCGGTACGAGGTCATCCCCCGCCGGTAGGCGCGGTGCCAGACCCACCGACGGGCGAGGAGTACCACCCACGGCGTCCCGTCCGAGCGCACGAGCACCGCGATCACGACCAGCACACCGGGGATGGCCGCCCACAGCCCGGCTTCGCTGTCGATCAGCGCAATCACCATCGGCAGGCACACCGCGCTCAACAGCCAGGCCAGGTGCCCGGCGGGCAATCCCAGCACTTCGAACCCGCGCCGGCGGCGCCAGGCTCCGTAGGTCCTCACCACGTCGCACCGCCGGTGATGCAGGCGGCATCGCCCCTCGTCGCAGCGGTCATGACGATTCGTCCGATTCAGACGGCAGCTCGGGTGAGGTCGCCGCTGCAGTCCCGTCGTCGACGACGTCGTGGACGACTGAGCCGCCATCCAGGCCGCCCGGGATTGCGGCACCACTCGCGGTCGGCGCGTCCGCGCCCGCCGCCGCACCACCCGTCGCCGCCGTGGTCGCCGCGGCGGCCGCCGAGCCCTCCCCGTTGTCACCGCCGGGTAGTGGAAGCGATTCGGTCGGCGCGTCCCCGCTCCCGGTAGGACCGGAGACGGTGCTGGAGGGCGACTCGGTCGCCGCGCCTCCGCTCTCGGCCGGGCCGGAGTCCGTGTCGGACGGCGACTCGGTGGCCGCGCCCACGTTCCCGGATGCCAGCGAGTCCGTCGGGGTATCGCCGCCGCCACCGGTTCCCACGCCGCCGGTCTCCATGCCCCGCACGTGGTCGACGACTTCTTGCCCCGTTGTCGTGGCCACTTCGCCCGGGTCCGGCTCGACGTCGCCGCCACCGCCGCCACCTGCGTCGCGGCCGGGTCGGCGGGCCATCACCAGCCCGGCGACCCCAGCGGCCGCCGCGACGCCGCCGCTACCTCCCGAGGGCATCGGCGCGGACATCCAGGAGAACAGCCGCACGAGCGAGGGGAGCGCGATGATCGCCATCAACAGGATCACCACGCCCTGCAACATCACCAGCAGCGAGCCGCCCTCGGAGAGCGTGGTAAAACCGGCCGCATAGATCAAGGCGCCGGTGGGCTTGTAGAGCAAGATCGCCACCGACCAGGTGACGACCCGCTTCGTCGAGTCGGTGCGGCCCTGCACCGTCGACGCGGCGGCCGCGAACGGCAACGCCCCGGCCAGCAGGACCAGCGCGGCGGCCCGGAAAAGCATCAGGACCCACTGCACGAAAGCGATCACGATGCACAACAACGACACCAAGATCACGCCGAACGCGCCGGTGTAGGAGGACGTGGCCGCCTGGGCGAACCGCTCGCCAAAGTCGGCGCCCGCCTCCGAGATGATCCACGCGCTGAACGCGTCGCCCCCGGTCTGCAACGCGGCGAGCAACCCGACCCCGGCGGTGGCCAGCACCAGGAAGGTCAGGACGTTCACCGCGAGATTCGTCAACGGCTCGCCCCGGCGGACAAGTGCTGTCTTCGCCGCTGCCAGGATCACGCCCGCCATCAGCATGATCACCGACAGCGGCATGGTGTACTGCTGGATCAGCCGGATTGCTGGAGATCCGAAATCCACTGTGGACTGAATCGTCCACCAGCCCAACGAAAGCGTGATCAGCTGACCGGCTGATTGGCCCGCCGAGTCCGCCGCGCCCTGCAGCGCCGAGCCCGCGACGCTCTTCGCGCCGTCGGCGACCAGGTCGCCGGTCCACTCGACAACCTGGCACGCGCCTCCGGAAAGGACGTTGGCCCAGATAGCACACATCGGATCGCTTCCCGCCCCGTCAGCCGGCCAGCGTCAAGCGCTGGCCGGGCATGGCGGTGAAACCGGGAGGGATCGCCTTGACCTGCCTGCCCGCGCCGGTGGGTACGACGAGACGCCAGTCCCCCGCTGCCCAGCGGACATGGAGCGTGCCGACGAGCAGCGCCTTCAGCCGCGGGTCGCTGCGGTTGGTCAGGCGAGCGACGATGTCGAAGGTGACGTCGTCGGCGGTGTTCGTCCCGGCGAGCCGGAACCCGATCACCACCGGTGCCGCCGCGCCACCGCGTCCGAGGACCTCGCGGTATGTCTCTTCGGTAGCCGCCAGGTACTGCATGACGTCGCCGGTGGTCTGGCGTGCGATGGTCGGGCGCCACATCTCCTCGCCGCCGGCCAGGCCGCTGCTGCGGGCGGCGATGTTCACCGCGGCCAGCACCGCGCCCTGCGGGTCGTGGGAGAACCCCGACGCCAGCGGCCCGGAGTTCTCGCGCGGGCCGTGCTCGGCCGAGCGGGGCACCTGCGTGCCGTTGAGCTCGGTCCAGCTGACTGAGCCCCAATCCAGCCGGTCCGGCACCGCCGGGGCGTCCGACGCAGCGGTACTCGAGGACGATGGCGTGGCGTCGTGCTGCCCGACGTAGACGAGCGACGCGATCAGCAGCCCGGCCAGCACCACGACGGCGGCGCCGAGCACCAGCGGCCAGCGGCGGCGCGGTGTCCTGTCGTTCCACGGCATCGCGGTCACCGCCCGGCCGTGAGCAGGCCGCCGACGATCCCGCCGGCGCCGACGAGGATCAGGATCGCGCCGATGATGTACGGGATGCCGAGCATGCCTTGGGCGGCCCACTCGCTGCGGTTGCGGCGGCCCAAGGCCATCATGATCGCGCAGATCGCGAATCCGACGATCACGCTCACGATGCCGAAGTACTTCATCGCGCTGATCACGAAGTCGCCGAACCACTCCATCCCGCGCGGCGCCGCCGGGGGCGGGTCGGGGATGGTGAACGACGGCGGCGGCTGCGGAGCGGGTGAGAGCGGGTCGTTGAACTGGGTCAGCCTCATCGGCGTGCCCCCTTCGGTGAAGGCACCGGCGCGAGGGCGAACACGGCACGCAACCGGTTCACCGCCTTCAAGGCCGGGCCGGTCGGCGGGGTCAGACCCCCGGGGCTGGTGCACGCCCGCCAAGCCGGGACGTACGGGATCTGCGCGACCTCGCGGGCCAGCGGCCGCAGCAGAATCAGCAGGGCGTTGGAGTCGGCGGGCGGGCGGCCGTGGCCGTCGTCGACCACCACCAGCACCGGCCGGATGCCGAGCCGGGACAGCAGCAGGAGCGCGTTCTTGGCGCGGGTCATCGCCTGCAGCGGGACGCCGGCGACCAGGACGTCCGGCACGGGCAGCGGCCCGGGGACGTCGGTGCGCCAGCTGCCTGCGTCGACCGCGTCGAGCATCCACGCGACGGCGCTCGTGCCGACGTTGCCGGAGGCACCGACCACGACCAGGTGTCGCGGCTCCGGTGATCCAGCCTGCATCACCGGTGGTGATGCAGGCGGGATCGGCGCGATCGAGCGCAGCGCGTTCATCGGCTCATCCGCACGGCCGAGGGCATGAGCCCGGGGCTGTCGAGCCGGTAGGCCCGCTGCTGCACGGTCTTGCCGTCTTCGGGAGCCTCGACCAGCTGCCCCGGCGTGACCACCAGCGCGACGTGGTGGATCGAGCCCGGGTCGCGGGTGTCGGTGCCCCAGAACAGCATGTCGCCGGGCACGACGTCGGTCAGCGCCACGTGCGTGCCGCCCGGCGCCGCGTACTGCGCGCGGCTGGTTCGAGGCAGCGTCACGCTCGGCGCGAACGCGTAGAGCATCAGCCCGGAGCAGTCGAACCCCGGCGAGTTCGGCCCGCACGGCGGCGGGGACGACCCGTCACCGCGCGTCGGGCCGTCGGTCGTGCCGCCGCCCCAGCAGTACGGCATCCCCAGCTGCGCCAGCGCCCGCTGGACCGCGGCTGGCGCGTCGACGTCGTGCGGCGGGACGCACGGATCCGGCAGGTCACCGACCTGGCCGCGGACTCCGGTGACGATCTGCGTGGCTTCCGGCTCGCGCTCGGCGTACCTGCCCGGGAAGGCCGAGCGCTGCACGGCCTGCGCGGCCCAGCCGGGCGGCATCGACTCCCAGCCGTCCAGCGCGATCAGCGCGTCGAGGAACTTCCCGGTCGCGTAGACCGGGTCCATGACCTGCTCGGGCGTGCCCCAGCCTTGGCTCGGGCGCTGCTGGAACACCCCGAGCGAATCCCGGTCGCCGTGATCGAGATTCCGCAGCGCGGACTCGACCAGCGCCGTTTCCACCGCGATGATCGAGGCCCGCTCCGGCAGCTGACGCTGCTCGACCACGCCGAGGATCACCTGCACGATCCCCAACTGCTCATCGGTGAGCTCGGAGCCGGGCAGGTGCTTGACCGCGCGGCCGCCGTCGCAGCTGGAGCCGGTCGCGGAGCTGGTGAACACGACGGTGATCACCGCGGCGGCTGCGACGAGCAGTGTCACGGCGGCCGCGATCGCGCTAAGGATGCGTCCCATCGCTCACCCGCCCGCCACTGCGGCGTCGACCAGCCACCGGCCATCGACCAGGCTCATTCGCCGGTCGTCGCGGAACGGGCTCGACACCAGCCCGTCATCGCTGAGCACGACCCGTTTGGCGGTGATCGCGACGTAGACGTGCGCGTCGCCGCGGGGGCCGTCGGTCAGCCACACCGAGAACGTCGAGCAGGTCGCGGACTCGTGGGTGCCGACGACGTCGCGCTGCCACGTGTCGGCCGCCGTGGGCACCAGGGCCCGGCCGGCTTCCGCGGTCATCAGCTCGCGGGCCCGCGCTTCGCGGGCGCCGAACGGGTCCTTCCAGGACCAGCCGCACCACCGGGTCGCCCACTCCCGGGCGGCGGAGACCGCCGGATGCTCGGAGGTACTGCTCGGCGGGGCGCTCGTGCCCACGCTCGGCACCGGTGATGGAGGCTGGATCGACGCGGTGGACGACGGCACGGGCGAGGGCGCGGTGACGGCGCATCCGGCCACGACCACCGCGGCGGGCAGACAGAAAACGGGCAGCACAAAACGCACGGCGGACTCCCCCGGTGTCGGCCGCGTGAGCGGCCTTCCCCCAGGTCACGCCCACTGCGGAAACGCGAATGCTGAGTTTGGTTGCACTCGCTACCACGAGGGTAAGCTAAGTCCGTATTTTGTCAACCAAAGTCAGTAATTGCCTGATGGGGGCCTATCCGATGACCCAGCCGAACCATCCGCCGACGTGGCCCGACCAGCAGCCGTACCGGCCCCTCGCCTACCCCGACGCGTCACCAGTTCCACCGCCACCGAAGCCGGTCGGCCGGCGTATCGCCATCGCGGTCATCGGCCTGCTCGTCGCCATCCTCGCGGTCACCGGATTCGCCTACCCCGGCTTCTTCCTCCACCACCACGACCCAGCCCGCACCGCGGCCGCGCCGGGCAGCACGAGCGCGCCGCCCACCGCGCCGACGAGCAGCGCCGCGGCGAAAACCACCATCCACATGGGCAGCCCCGAACAGCTTGCCGAGGCGAAAAAGCTCATCGCGAAGTTCGTCGACGCGCTCAACCACGACGACGCCAAGGCCGCCGGACAGCTCGCCTGCCCGGAATCGGCGAGCATCCTCGGCGGCCAGCTGATCGTGGCAGTCGAAGCCCCCACGAACCTCGCCGTCGCCGACAACGAGCCGGAGTACGAGGGCGCCGGGTTCATCGGCGTGCGCGTCGGCGGCACGACCAACCAGCACAAGGTCGCCGGCGAGATCCTCGCGTGGCAACCGCTCACCCGGGCCGCGCTGTGCGTCCGGCGGCTCGACCTCAAATGGTGATCGTCGACCGCGGCGATCGGCGGTAGCTACAGCGGCTGCGTGCGCCCGGTGATGCAGCCTGCATCACCTCGTTGAGCCGCGCCGCGTAACGGTGAAGCACAGCCAACCGTCTCCACGATCAGCAGCTCACGCTGCACCCGGTCCGGCGGCGGGGCTCCCCCCCACCCTGCCGCCGGACCGATTCCGTCGTCACATGGCGACCACGGCCAGCGACCCGGATCTCAGCACCGCGACCAATCTCAGGATGAACCGCGCCTGCTCTTCAACCGCGGCCGCACCGACCGGCGCAGTCGCCAACGAAGCACCTGCGTGGACACCACGAGCCCGATGGTGGTCAGCAACCACCAGCTTGAGGACATGTGCAGCAGCGTCCAGACGCCGACGTCGGCGCGGTCGCCCGCCATGACGTGCACCGCGACCCGCCATCCGAGGAGTACGGCGACACAGAACACGATCGGCAGCAGCGTCCGCGTCCGCACCAGTTCTCGGCCGATGTCACCGATCGCGAAGTCCCCGACCCGCGGACCGCGCAGCGCCGTCGCCTCGCGAACGATCTCTCGCGGGCTGAGCTTGGTGATCGGCGTCGAGGCCGCCGCCGGCGTTGTCGCCGCGGCCGGCTTGCCGGTGGGCTTCGGCCTGGCGGCGTTGAGCAGCGACCACGACCGCATGATCGTGGCGACCTGCTGCAACTGCAGCCCGCAGGCACACAAGAACTCCTGGACCTGGTCGGGCTTGGTGGGCAGCCCGCTCCTGCGGACGTCGACCAGGTTGTAAAGCGACGAGCGGTTGATCGACGTCTTCATCGCGATCTGCCCGCAGGTCAGCCCGGCGCGGTCAAGCACCTTCTTCAGCAGCGCCCGAAAGTCGGCGACCGTCTCGACGGTGAGCTCGCCGACCTCGAGAACCACCTTCTCCGACGAGGTGTACCGCGGCGGCTGGTCCGGCTGGTAGGAGTGCCAGTCTGGCAGGTAGACCTCGATCGGTTCGGAACGAGTGCCACGAGCGAGCTTGGTGTCGGGTTTCCAGTCGGAGCCAATAATCAACTGACAGTCCAGCCGTGTGTCGGTGTCGCTGAGCCTCCTACGCCAGGATTCGCGGACTGCTGGGTACACCAACTTGACGTCGGCCATGCGCACCTTCGGGCCCTTGGAGATGGGCGCGGTCACGTCGTAGGTGAAGAACGACGGGCCGGTCGGGAGAACGAAACCCTCGCGGCGGTCCTCCGGGCCCCCGGCGACGATGGGCACGCTCACGGCGCCACCGCCCCGCGCAGCAGGTGTACCAGAACGGTGAGCGACTTGAGCGCGGCGGGGATGCTGGTCGGCTTGACGGTGGTCAAGCTGGCGGCGATCACCCCGGCCGTCACGAGCACGACCGCGGTGACGGCGTCGATGCCGGTGGAGAGCAAGTAGGCCTCGAACCCGAAGATCAACGCGATGACGATGATCGCGCTCGGCCTGGCCGAGTCGGGAGCCTCGCCGGCGACGAGCGCGCACGGCGGCACTTTCTTCTTCGACACGATGTTCCTCCTGGGGAGGACAGGGCGGCCCGGCCGGTGCCACCGGGCCGCAGCGAGACGACCAGTCCGGAGACTTCAGGTCTCGCACCTGGGGCGGGTTCGCGGCCCGCGAGGTCCAGGTGCTCCGCCGACGAGCACCGCGCCGGGGGACACCGAAAGTGTGGCACCATCGACCGACAACCTGCGCGAGGTACACGTGTTCGAGCCGAGATCCGCGCCCACCGCACCGTCCACGATGACCAACGACGCGTCCAAACTCCCTTGCTTTGGACGCGACTCTCCGAGCTAACTCGGAGAGTCGAGCAGCGTTATAGCTGGTCAGAACGTGTTTGGACGCTGCGGTCGCGTGGCCACGAGTTCCCGACGGGTCCAAGCACCTCCGCACCCATGGTGGTCAAGGTGATCCACACCTACAGTGAGTTCGTGGGGCCGTTCGGCACGCTGGACGCCCCGGTCCTGGGCAAGCAGATGACCAGTCCGGAGCACAGGACCCCGATGGCGCACCGATTCGCGCGGTGCCCATCAACGCGAAGGCCTCGGCGAGCTTGCAGTCCGCCGAGGCCTTCGACGTCTCGGCCGTCGTGCTCGCGTCGGCCTCTACGCTTGCGGCATGAGTGAGCAGCCGGTCGACGACAAGGCGCACATCCGGCACCACCTCGACTTCTCGAAGGCGGAGTGGATCCGGGCCGAGCCGGAGGGGGTCACCCTCGACGACTGCGTCGAGTACGCCTTCATCGAGCACACCGACGGCGTCACCTACACCGCCATGCGGCAGTCGGCGAAGCCGGACGGCGTCATCCTCGTCTTCACGCCGTCGGAGTGGGACGCGTTCGTCAAGGGCGTCCGCGACGGCGAGTTCGACCTGCCCGAAGACCTCGCCAAGGCGTAGACCCAGCTCTATTGCGATTCCGGCTGCATCACTGCAACCGGCCGACGAGTGTGGGCCGAGACGCGGCCGAGGGTCCAGGAGCGCCGGCTCCTGGACCCTCGATGGTCTGATCGGCGGGGCTTACCCGCGGAGCTGATCGAGTAGAGCCCTCCACGCCTCAGAATGGGCGGTCAGTTCGCCTCCAAGGCGATTCTGCGTGTCGCGGATGCGCACGCTCCGGTTGATCCGCACCTCGACGCACTGCCCCTGCTCACCGCTGTAGGACGAGGTAAACCAACCAGTGTCGCAGCGGTCGTTCACGATGCGTTCTCCCGTTTCTCGATCTCGGCCTCGATCAGGCTCCGGCTCTCGTCTTCGTCGTAAGCCAGGTCGAGCAGTGTCGATGCAAGCTGCTTGTAGTCGTCGACATCAGCGGCGCCATCGACGAAGGACGCCGTCCGGTGGTGCTCGAGCGAAACGATGGACGGCATCGGCTGGGCGAAGTCGTACACGATGAACGAGCCCAGCAAGCCGCCGTGCCAATCGCCGTTGACCTCCGCGAGCCGGAGCGTGATCGCCTTACGACGCGAGACCTTCACCAGGTGCTTGAGCTGGGAAAGCATGGTCCTGTCGCCGCCGATTGCACCACGGATCGCCGGTACGCCGAGAATCGCGATCAGAGGTAGCGGGTTCTCGCGGGCGATGGCGTGCTGTCGACCAAGCCGAAGAGTGACCAGTTGTTCTACCTCGGCGCGTGGGGTCTTCGGGTTCCTGCCAATAATCGCGCGCGCGTACTCGGGAACCTGCAGCATGCCCGGCACGAACAGCGGAGACCACTCGACCATGCTCGTCGCCTGGCTTTCCAGCTGGACCGCTGCGGTCAGCTGGTCGGCGACGCCAGGAGGTCCAGCCGTAACCCAGACCTCGGCGCTCCCCTCGCCGCGGGCGAGGCGCATGATCTTCTCTCGCTTATCGCCGACGACACCAAGGCACGCGAGAAATCCAGACACGCGTTCGGCATCCGGCGTGACCGAGCCGTCCAGCCATCGACTGATGGTCGTGTGGGCCACGCCGAGTTGCGCCCCGAGCTGCCGGAGGGAAGGCCTTGGGTCCTGTTCCTCGTACACAGCACGCAGGAGGCCGGTGAGCGTGCGCTGCCGGCCTGTCGCGGCCGCAGCGCCTTCAAAGTTGGTGCGCGCCATGCACCAAACCTAGCTGTAGGCCCATGGCCGCACGGTAGCACCCGTTCGTTGTATTGCACGGATGGTGCATGTGGTGCACAGTGGTGCGCACCGATGGAAATCTACGCACCAGAAGGTGACTCGCATGGCCGCCTTGGATCAGACGCTACCAGCTGATTCGCTGGCAGCTTCGCTGCGCCCCTTCTCTCATGGTGGTGCACGCATGCACCACTCCTCGCTTCGTGCACCACGTGAGCGGGGGTCGGAGACCTCCGTCTTTGCAGGTCAGCGTCGTGATGCTCATGCAGACGCGCTGACACGAGAAGGGCCGGCCATCGTGGATTCCCGAACCGCTGCAGTGATCGAGCGAGCTCGTCGACTCGCCGCTGACCTGCAGCGTCGAATCATCGGCATCACGCACTCGCAGCTACCTGCTGCAGAGCTCGCCTCCAAGGAGCGTGACCTGGGGATGCTCCTGCACGACGTTGGCGAAGAGCTCATGACCGACGCCGACCGCATCGACCCAGGAGTCGACCATGCCGAGTGACTTTTCGTTGCTCGCCAACCCCGATTTCCCGGCGGCCGCGGGTTGTGTGGCTCCCGCGTCCGTGGCTGCCGGGTTCCAGATCTCCAGCGTGCCGTCCGGCGTAGGCGTCCCCAGGTCGTCGGAAAACCCGGACCACAACGACCAGAGCTCGTGCAGGCAGGTCTGGTCATGACCCCGGCCCACGGCTGGCGGCCGCCCGAAGTGCGTCCGGACAGCAAGATCTACGCTGGCGGCCTCTTCCGCAGCGAGCTGCTGCACTGCGTTCCCTACGGCGCCACCCCGATGCGCCTCGACAGCACGAACGCGGCAGCACTCGGCCTGATCAACACCTACGTCGTCTTCGCCCGCTGCGGCGCCGCCTGCCGCCCAGTCGTCGCCGACCTCGCCACGGACCCGCGCGAGCACTGCACGGACTGCTGGGCGCGGTCGGACCCCGCGGCCGTCGAGCACCACCGCGACGACGTGGTGCAGCTCGAACCGGCCGACCACGAAGTCCGATGGCCGCCCGAATCCACACCCCTCGTGAACCGGCCGGCAGCCGCCATCCGCGCTGCCGCCCGGCTCCTGCCCGGCAACGTCCTGCTCGGCCACCTGCCGCCGCGCCGATGCCTACTCCCCGCCAGCACGACCGATCCAGCCTGCATCACCGCGCCAGCAAACTCCCGCGCGGCCTGACCCCGCCGATCAAGGAACCGACATGACCACCGGCCGTCACACCGCACCCGCACAACCAGCGCCCGGCTCCCCGAGACCGGCGCCGACGCCCCACGGTCACGTCGTGCGGCTGCTGGGCCTGTGCCTCGCGCTGATCGTGATCGTCGGCGTCGGCTTCGCCGTCCACTTTCTCGTCGTCCACCTGCTCATCGACCAAGTCACCTCCTGAGGCATCGTGAATCCCAACGCCCCCCTACCTCCCGCCCGCGAGCCCGGCGCCACACGCCCGGTCGTCACCTACACGCCGGCGAAGAGCGCGGACGGCCAAGTCGCCGCGCCCGTGCCCACCCACTTCGACCTGGACGACGTCATCGACATCGCGGCCCGCGTCGCCGCGCGTCTCAAAGCCCTGCCCACCTGCCGCAGCGGCTGCCCCGCCGACCACGCCCCGACCGTCACCTGCACCTACCAGGGCCCCGCCACACCACCGATCCGGATGGTCTCGTGAACTCGCCGGACGCATTCGCCGCCGACGCATGCGTCAACCGCGAACCGGTCGGCCTCGACCACGGACGCCCGATGATCGCCCGCATCTACAACTACTTCCTCGGCGGCAGCGAGTACTACGACGACGAGCGCATCCTGTGTACGAAGCTGCTTGGGCAGGTGCCGGACGTCGGCTTCGTCTTCCAATCGGAGATCGAGTTCCTGCAGCGGGCGGCACGCTGGATCGCCACCAAGTTCAAGCGCGTCGAGCAGTGGGTGATCGCGGTCCCCGGCCTGTCGCCGAACTTCGGCGATCTCTTGCACAAGCACGTCCACCGGATGAACCCCGACGCGCGAATCTGGTACGTCGACTACGAGCCGGTCACCTTGGCCGTCCTGCGGACCCTCGACGCCGACGGCGGGAAAACAGGCCCGATCAACGTCGTCGAGGCCGACCCCCTGAACCCCGAAGCGGTCTGGGCCGGACTTCACGACCAGACCACGCCACTCGACAAGGACGAGCCGGTCTGCCTGATCCTCGGCGGCAGCCTCACCTACCACCCGTTTTCCCGGGTCGAAGCCGCCGCCGTGGCTCAGCTGCACATCAAGAACCTGCCGCCGGGGTCTTTTGTCGTCCTCACGCACCTGTTCGAGCCTGAGGCGCCCGACCTCGCAGCCACCGCGCGGCAGCTGCACGAAGAACTCCACAACGGCCCCCTCAACGCGGGCAGCATCGCGACCCGCGAGGAGATCGAGGCGATGGTCGCCGGCACGGCGATCCTGCAGCCCGCCATCGACGAGTCGCCCGGCGTGGTGCCCGCCTACCTCTGGTGGCGCGACGGCCCGGCCCTGAGACCTGACCCCCCGACCGGACAGCTCGTCGCCGCCGTAGTCGCTTCCATCCCCGGCGACTGACCTTCGCGTCGCCAGCCGCTTCACCGCCTTCCCGCCGCGAGCCGGCGGGAAGCGGTCCCGGACCGGCACCGACCCGGGACCGCGCGGGATGCCACAGCCCACAGGTCCTCCCCCGCCTGCCCCGGGCTGGGGCATCCCGCGACCTGCCGCAGCGACCGCTGCACGCAGAAACCGCTCTATGACAGGGAGAACCACACTTTGCAACTCCGAAGAACAGCCGTGCGCGCGATCACCGCGGTGTCGACGTTGACCGTGCTCGTCGCCGGTGCAGCCGCACCGGCATCCGCGATCGTCGGCGGCACGAACGCGCCGCAGACCTACGCCGGAATCGGGTCCCTGCAGCTCGACCACAACGGACACAAGGACTGGGGCGCCTGCTCCGCGCACGCCTTCGGCACCAACGGCCACGGCGACACCAAGTTCATCGCCCTCAACGCCCACTGCGGCACGGTCATGCCGCCCGAGGCGCAGGTGCAGGCCATGTCCTTGCAGGGCAAGGCCAACTTCGCCCAGTTCCGGTCATGGGTCGAGAACGCGGGCCTCGCCGACGCGCCCGCCGACCCGGCCAGCCACGCCGGCGAGGGACTCAAGTCGACCCCGGTCGACCCGGCCAGCTACCGCTTCGTCTACGGCAACGTCAACCGGTTCGAGGGACAGTCCGTCGGGATCAAGCGCTTCATCCCCCCGAAAGACTGGAACTGGGGCGAACCCGACAGCCAGGGCCGCGTCTGGGACGTCATGGTCGCCGAGCTGGCCCACCCCATCCACGTCGAAGGCGCCCTCGTCGCCCCGGTTCTGCCGTGGCTGCCCGTGCGCGAACTCGGCTGGGGCATGACCAACCCGGACCCCGCCACCTGGACCGGCCCCATCGGGCCGTTGCTCAAGCAGACCGACGTCCGCGTCACGGCCAAGCAGCAGTGCGCGGGCGCCGGCATCGGCGCCGCCGAGGTCTGCCTCGGCGTCGCCCCCGACGGCGGCGGCACCTGCGCCGGTGACTCCGGTGGCGGCGGTGTCCAGCGGCTCGGCCGAATCTGGGTCCTGGTGGCGACCGCCTCGCGCGGTCCGGAGCAGCGCTGCGGAACCGCCAACGTCTACACCGAAATCTGGCCCTACCTCGGCTGGATCGTGAAGACGATGCACACCGTCGCGCCGGACATCCGCGTCGAAACCGCCGCTCCGGACGCCATCCGCAGCTCGGCCGCCCAGTACGGCCAGCCCGCCCCCGACGCGCAGACCGCCTACGCGTTGGCCGGGTGAACACCCCGCTGAGGAAAACCGGTCCCGGCCGCTGGTAACGACCGGGACCGGGCGATACCGCCTGCATCACCAGGTCCGCCGGGAGGCTGCAACCTCCTGGCCGGTCCCGGCGCAGGCGCCCAGCAGGAACAGGACACGTTCCCGTTGGTGCAGCCCCCGGGCAGGCGGCCCGGCTTCCGCATGACACGGAAAGCCGGGCCGCCGACCACCAGGACAAAGGAGAGACGATTCGTGGTCGCCGTCGCGATGCTACAACGCGAACCGGGCGTGCTCGCCCGCGTGAGCAACGCCCACCAGCTCGCCGGCGAGCTCGTTTGCCTCGCCCACCGGCACGGACACCGCCCGGCCTTGGCCGACGACCCCGAGCTGGTCGAGGCCGCGGTGAAGCCTGACAGCCAATCCGAGACGACTCTGGCCCGACTCGACGAGGCCGGACGAGTCGCCCTCGCCTGGCTGAGCGAACACGTCGTGCCCGACGGCCACGAGCTGCTCGTCGCCGCGGCCGACACCGACCACGATCTCCTGCTCATCCTCGCTCCCCGCACGTCGGCAACCGGACCCGCCGGGCCCGTGACCGTCGGTTCGCGTCAACACCTGTCGCACGGCGCTGCGGCCCCACGGCGCCCGACCACCGCCGGCTCGGCCGCCCTGCTCGACAAGGCTTCGCGGTGACCGCGCCCCGGAAGCTGCGGCTCCGCAGCGTCTTCGCGCGCCGCCCACGCCGGGAACGCTGCCGATCCAGCCTGCATCATCAGCTGGCTTTCCGGCAGACGGCGCCCTTGGTGACAGCACCACAGCACGACGAAGGCGTCGGGGTTTTCGTCGCGGTGTGGGGCCTCGCCGGCGCGGCCGGTGCCGCCGCCGTGACCTGGAGCGGCCGGTTCTACCTCCCGTACCCGCAGTTCGCCGTCGCCGTGATCGGGGCGGGCCTTCTCGGCGCGGCGACCGGCGCGGGACTCGCGTCTCGGCTGCCACGGTTGGTGTCTCCCGCGTGGGTAGAGGCACTGACCTCGGTGCCGTGGACGCTCGTGGTCCTGGTCGCCGTCTACGTCCACGGCGACGCGGGCGACCTCCCGGCCAATCCCCGCGCGGACCTCGACACCTACCGCGGCGGCTGCCTCACCAGAACCGACTACAGCAGCCACACCGCCGCGCACCTCTACCTCGACAACACCACCGTCACCGTCGAGCCAGCCCACGCCGGCCCGCCCCTGCGATTCCACCGCACCGGCCACTACTTCGGGCCCTTCACCGCCGAACGCGCCCAGATCGACGGTGAAGGCATCACGCCCGCCGACTCAGGCACCCGAGCCCTCCTGGCCAGCCTCGGCTGCCACTGAGTACCGCACCACCCACGTAGGAGAAGACCCGTGATCACCTCCCGCGAACCGGACTGCCCGAGCCCCGCCACGCAACCGGCCGCCGCCGTCGTCCGTCGCGTCGAGAGCCGAACGCCGCCGCCGCTCGGCGCACGTGCGGGGGCCCGATGAGCGCGCGCGACCGGACCGACGAGGGCACCCGCTTCCGGCAAGCGCTCGGTGAAGAACTCCGCCAGGCCCGCCTCCAAGCCGGCCTGACCACCCGCGCACAGCTGAGCCGACGTCTGCGCGAACGCGGACGTCACGTCGAGACCGAGAAGACCATCGCGAGCTGGGAACGGGGCGAACGCGACGTCAGCGTTGGCGCCCTCATCCAGGTGTGCAACGCGATGGACACCCACGCCGCCGACCTGCTGCGCCGCGTCGAATGGCGCTTGCAAGCAGAGAAGTCCGGGCACGTGCCGGTCGAGCTCCACCAGCTGACCAACACCGACGATCCCCTGCTGCAGCCGCTGCGCGGCTGGGCGCGCAGCCAAGCGCCGAGCCACGTCAACCACAGCGGACCCATCAGCCTGTGGCTGCCCCCGGAAGCGGTCGTGGCAGCTGCGCGGCAATGCGGTGTGAACGCCGAAGAAATCCTCGACAAGCTGCAGAAACTGAGCCGGTCCCCGTCCCGGCCCGTCCCTCCGGACGGCGTCGCGGACTCCGGTGAAGGGCGGCTCCGATGAGCGACCCGCACGATCACCGGCCCACAGCCGCGACCGTCCAGCGCGTCTTCGAGGTGCTGGTCGACCACCCGGGCCCCACCACGACCGCCGCCCCACTCGCGGCCGCGCTCGAACTGCCCGAGCCCACCGTCATCGCCGCGCTCCAGCGGCTGCGCGCCAACGACCACGTCGTGCGACCTCCCGAAGGCCGCCACACGCTCCCCGAAGGCGATCGCCGCTACGCCCTCGCCCCGGGCGTCAGCCGGCACGCCGCACACCTGCGCGGACGCGTGCCGCCCTCCATCCGCACCCAGCAGCGGACCCGACTGCTGCACTGGTACGCCGCGACCGCCGAGGTCGCCGTCCCACTCGCGTTCGACGCCCACCGGTTCAGCCCGCCCGTCACACACGCCGCCGTCGCGCGGCGCGCAGGTCGCTGGGACCCGCTCGGCTGGTTCGCCTGGGAACACGACGTGCTCCGCAACGTCATCGCGACCCTGGTCGACTGGAAGCACGACGAGGTCGTCATCGGGCTGGCAGAGGCGATGTGGCACCTCGGCCGCCCGACCTACCATCACCACGACCTCCTGCACGCCCAGCAGGCCGGCCGCACCGCCGCCGAACGCGCGCACCCCGCGCTCGCCCCGATGTTCCAGGCGCGCGAGGCCGCCGTGCTCGCCGACCTCGCACACCACGAGGACGCCCTCGCAGCGGTCGACGACGCCGTCCGCCGCCTCGACGAGCACACCGACCGGCTGATCCGCGAGACGGTGCTGTCGACCCGCGGTCGGGTTCAGCTCGCGGCCGGCGACACCGACCACGCCCTGCGGAGCTTCACCGCCGCGCACAGCTACCACCGGCGCCTGGTCGACGACTACGGCAAAGCCACCCTGCTGCGCCGGATCGGCCAGACCCACCTCGCCAACCTGCAAACCGATAAGGCCATCAAGTGCCTGAAGGACGCGTGCGCCGCGATGCCCCGAATCCCGCTGGCCGGGTCCTCGCTAGCCCGGGTGCGGGCGATCACTCACCTGGCCAACGCGCTCACGACCGGCGGACGCGCCAGTGAGGCCAGACGCAGGCTGGACCGCACCCATCCGCTGATCAAGGGCACGGTGGCCACCCGCTACCGAGCCGGACACGACCTCGCCGTAGCCCGCGCGACCTACGCCCTCAACGACACCGCCGTCACCCGCAACCTCACCGACAACCTCATCGCCCAGCTCGAACTCGCAGGCCCCGGCGCCGCCCGCGACCTGCACGCTGCCCGCGACCTACGCCGCCGACTCTAAGCCGGACCATCCCAACCGATCCAGCCCGCATCACCTGCACCAGAAACCCCTGCTGTCGAAAGAAAAACGCTCATGTCCCGACCTGCCACATCCCGCCGGCGACTACTCGGCTACACCGTCGCCGCCGTCGCGGCGCTGGCCGCCGCCACCACGCTCGTGCTGTCCCCCGCACCGGCTGCCCCCGTCGTCACCGCCACCGTGCACCTGTCCACCGGCTGCCATCTCACCCACGCGGCCCGTGAGCGCGGCACGCCCGCCGCGGAAAACACGCCCACCTCGAGGAGCCCGCGATGATTCTCCCCCAGACCAACCGCGAACAGCGCGACGCCCAGATCGTTGACGCCTACACCAGCGGCGACAACGAGCAGCAGGTCGCTGAGCGCTTCGGCCTCACCGTCGCCACGATCGAGAAGATCCTCGACGACAAGCAGGTCGGCGTCGTCCGTAGTGGACGCAACTACCGCCTCCACCGCAAGACCTACGAAGCAGGCACCACGATCCGCGCGCTCGCCCGCAACGCCGGCGTCAGCTACTCAACCATGCACAAAGGACTCGCCGACGTCGGCACCACCTTCCGGCCTCACGGCGGGAACTCCCGAACGGTTCCCGTGACCGCGACCGGCGCCGTCCGGGAACCGCAGTCCGCGCGAGGAGAGCGCACCGCCTCGGCGAGCCTCCCGGACTCCCGCACCACAGGCCGCTCGGCGCCGCTGATCCAGCCTGCATCACCGACCTCCCGCAACCTCGGAGCACGCCGATGACCGACTACGAAGCTCCCCGCGACTTCCCGGCGGAGGTCGACGAATCCGCCAACCTGCGTGCCGCGATGGTCCGCAAGATCGTCGCCAGCGGCCACGCAACGAACCCCGCCGTGCGGAGCGCCCTGGAACTCCTGCGCATCGAGGTGTTCCAGCCCGACCGGCCCCTGTCCGACCTCTACCACGCGCAGCGCGACGTCCCCGGCGTGTACAACGGCCGCAGCATCGATCCCCTCGTGATCGCCGCGATGCTCGACCAGCTCGACGTCCGCCCCGGCAACAAGATCCTGCACATCGGCACCGGCACCGGCTACACCGCCGCCCTGCTGGCCGAGATCGCCGGACCCGACCGCGTCGTGACCGTCGACCGGTCGAACAACATCACCATCGGCGCTCGCGCCGCCCTCCGAGCCCACGGCTACGACCAGGTCGAGGTCATCACCGGCGAGGGCAACGACGGCGCCCCCGGGCACGGCCCGTTCGACCGGGTCATCGTCACCGCCAGTTCCTACGACCTGCCCGAGACCTGGGTGCACCAGCTCGCCCCCGGCGGCCGCCTGGTCGTCCCGCTCCGATTCCGCGGATTCGAGCGCAGCGTCGCGTTCACCCTTCAGGACGGCGTCCTGCGAGCCCGCGACAGCCAACCGAGCCGGCTCCCGCGGATGCTGGGCGCCAACCACGACCTCCCGCGCACCAGCCCGATCGGCCCCCGCGGCCAGCTCGTCCTCACCTGGGACCACGACCTGGCCCAGGTCGTCACCGGGCACAAACTCGGCGAACCCGAGCGGTACACCAACACCGTCGTGGCCTGGTCCGACGTCGTCGTCCGCGACGATGACCCGCTGGGACGGCTGTGGCTGCACCTCGCGGCCACCGAACGCACGGTGTTCGGGCTCTCCACACAGCAGCCCACCACGATGATGCCGGATCTCGCGTTCCCGGAGGCCACGCCCGCGATCATCGCCAACGAGACGATCGCCTACCTGACCCGCCGGGAAATCCCCGCCGACGACGACGGCACCCCCCGGTACACGCTCGGCGCCGCCGGTGTCGGCCTCATCTCCGCCCGGCTATCCGCGGTCCTCGTCGACCGCATCCAGCAGTGGGCGCTCCACCGCGAGGCCCACCCCACGATCACCGCCTACCCGGCCGACGCGACGGAGCTGCCGCCCGGCCAGTGCATCCGCCGCCCGAGCTGCAGCCTGCTCGTGCGAGCTGGTGCGCCGAACTGAGCGGCTCCCGCACACCCGATCCATCCTGCATCACCCACACCGCCACCCACCGGAATAGGAGCAACGCCCGTGCCCGACCGCGTCGCATTGATCACCGTCGACGTCAGCCGCACCCTGGGCATATTCACCGGCCGAACCACCAGCACCCAGCTGGCCGACCTCACGCCCCTCGCCGCGATCAAGCCCAACCTCGTCGGCGAAACCGTGCGCAGCTTGCTCTACCGGGCTCCGGAGCTGACCCCCGACCTCGCCAGCCGCCTCTGCGACCAGCTGCTCATCCCCCGCGACAACCTGCCGACCCAGTGGCACCGCGGGTACGAGCCCTACCCGCACGCTCAACACGTCCTCGAGGAACTTGCCCAGATCGCCCCCGTGGTCGCGCTGTCCAACATGTCTGTCACCGGCGGCCCGGAACGCGTCGCGGCGATCAAGCGCGAACACGGCCACACCCTGACCGAGGTGTACGCCAGCTTTCTCCTCGGCGGCGCGAAGCCCGAACGGTGGCTCTGGCACGTCACCGCCGGGAAACACCAGGCCGAACCAGCTCACGTCGTCCACATCGGAGACCAACTCGCCGCCGACGTCTACGGCGCCTGGGCGGCCGGCGCCCGCGTCATCCACCTGCGCACCAGCGACCAGCCCGTCGACTACCCCGCCGACAGCGGCAGCCGCATCGCCTCGGTGCACGACCTTGCCGACGCAGTCCCCCTAATCCGGGCATGGGCGGCCGGGCAGCCGGTCCCCGACGCCGCGGCGGCCAGCCCGACGAGCGGAGGCCGGGCGTGAACGAACTCGCCGATACTCCGCATGGCCCACGCCAGCTACCACCACCGCCGGTGTACTTCGTCAGTCGGCTCGAAGAACTCGCCGATCTCGACCAGCTCATCGACGAGCACCGCGCCGGGTCGGAATCCCGGCCGGGCGTCGCAGTCCTCATCGGACTCGGCGGTGTCGGCAAGACCGCTCTGGCCGTCACCTGGGCTCGCAACCACGCCAACCGGTTCCGGGACGGGCACCTGTACGCCGATCTCTGCGGCTTCTCCCCCGACTCCACCGCCACCCCGACACTGGTACTGGCCGGCTTCCTGCGAGCGCTCGGCGTCGAGCCGGACCAGGTGCCGATCACGCTGGCCGAACAAGTGGGCCTCTACCGCACGATCACGGCCACCCGGCGGATGATGCTCGTCGTCGTCCTCGACAACGCCGTGTCGGTCCAGCAGGTCCGGCCCCTGATCCCGGCGTCGGCCGGTTGCGTCGTGGTCGTCACCAGCCACCGGAACCTGGAGGGGCTGTTCAGCGACGGCGCGCAGTTCATCGAGGTCCCGCCGCTGGACCAGGAGCACGCCGAAGTACTGCTGACCGAGCTGCTGGGTACCGAACGGGCCCGGAAAGACGTCGGCGCGGTGGCCGAGCTGGCACACCTGTGCGGGTGCCTGCCGATCGCCCTGCTCGTGGCGGCGGCGCGGCTGGCTTCCCATCCGAAGTGGCCGGTATCGCGGGTGGTGGAGCAGCTGCGCAACGAACAAGCCCGACTGGCCGCTCTCGATCGATTCTCCGGCACCGAAAACCAGGTAACGGCGGTACTCGACTGGGCCCGCAACGAGCTTGAGCCCCACGTCGCCGAACTGTACCGACTGCTAGGCCGGCTCCCGGTCCGCGAGTTCGGCGCCGACCTGGCCGCCGCCGTGACCGGCGTGGCCGAGCCGCGCATCACCTTCGCGCTGCAAACGCTGGTCGACGCCAGCCTGCTGGAAGAAGTCCACAACGACCGCTACCGCTTCCACGACCTCGTGCGGTTGCACGCACGCACCCAGCGCGCCCACGACGACGACCACGTCGTGCCGCGCGCAGCACGCTGGTACCTGCGCGAGATGACCCGCGCGAACCTGGTCGTCATCCCGCTGCGATGGCGGGTCAGTCCCATGGCCGACGAGCTGGCGGACGAGCCGCCCGCGTACGCCTCGGACGTCGACGCCCTGGACTGGCTCACCGGCGAACTGCCGAACGTGCTGGCCGTGCTCGAAGACGCCTTCCTCGACCGGCACTACGAACTCGTCTGGCAGCTGTGCGAAGCCCTATGGGAGCTGATGCTCTACCGCAGGCCCTTCGCGGAGTGGCTGCGCTCCCACGAACTCGGCATCATCGCGGCGCAACGCTGCAGCGATCCCGTCGCCGAGTCGCGATTGCACTACCAGCTGGGCCGGGCCCACCTCGACCTGGACCAGCAGGACCTCGCCGCCCGCGAGAACCAGCTCGCCGTCGACCTCGCGCAGGCCGCAGGCGACCGGCGCACCGAGTCCGCGGCGCTGGAACAGCTCGGACGCATCGCGCAAGCCCGCAACGACCTCGACACCGCCATCGAGTGCTTCACCGCGAGCCTGCACCTCGAAGACGCCCTCGGCATCCCGCGCGGGGTTGCAGCCCGACACCGTCGTCTCGGCGACGCGTACGTGCACGCCGGCCGGTACGACGACGCAGAGTTGCACCTCATCATCGCCCAGCAGATGTTCGCCGAACTCGGCTCCGAAAAGGACGAAGCCCGAACGGCCCTCGGCCTGGCGCGCATCGACGCGCACAGACAGCGGTTCGACGTCGCGGTCGAGCGATTGAACCGCGCCCGGCTGGTGCTGAACCGCTCGGCATCCCCGGCCTACGAGTCAGACGTCCTGCGCGCCTTGGCCGAAGTCGCGGTCCTGAACGGCAACATCGAACAAGCCCGCAGCTACCTGACCGAGGCAATCGCGCTGGTAAGCGACCTCGGCGGGGTATCGCTGGCCCTCGCCAGCGCCGCGCTCGCCAAGCTCGCGCCAGCGGATGAGGCCGAGATCCCGCGGAACAACGACACGGCATGACCAGACACCCCCGGCATCAGCCCGACGGCGCTCACCTGCACACTGGACCGACGGCCGGCGAACTCACCGTCACGGAGGCAACACCATGCAGTTCCCCGGACCTGATCCAGAAACAATGCGACTGGGCAAGCAACTCGAGGCCGCGCTGATCGTCGTGGTCGCATCGAACAGCGACCCCGCCCCCGCCCTCGATATCGCCAACACGATGATCGAGCGAGGCCTCTCGGCCGGACCGCCGGGCCGAGTACTGGCCATGACCCTGGTCGAGTTGACGATGCAGCACCTCCAGAACGAGACGACCCCCGATCCGTACGGCAAGTTCGCCCAGCACCTCGTACGCCTCGGCGTCTGCACCGAACTCGACCTCGCAGCAGCCTTCACAGGGCGGGCGCTGAACAGCGGCCTGGCTCAAGGCTGGCTGCCCGCCGAGGTGTATGACCAGCTTGCAGCGTTCGACGGCGGCGATCCGACCATCCTGGAGATGCTCGCGCAGATCGAGCGCCGGGCGTAAGCGCCGTGGCCGGTCATCCGGACCCGGTGGTGGGGTGATCCAGGCTGGATCACCCCACCACGAGGCAGTGCACTGCACACGTTCGGTCAGGGCGTGCGCTCGTCGCGGACCGCCACACCCATGATCTTCTTCACCAGAGCCGGGTCGAGGTCCGGCATCAGCAGCATCAGCTGATCGAACTCCGGCTGGCCGATCACCTGCACATCGGTCGGCGGCCGCGAGGGCGGCATCGGCTCGATCGAGACGCCGCCGAAGGGTGTCAGCCGGAAACTGCCCCCCGATCTTTCGGCGCGGCCGTGTCGGCCGGCGAGTTGAACTGTCACCATCGATCCCTACCCCTTGATCGTCCCGATCCTGGTCCTGAGGAGACGACCGGCCGTCTGCGCCGGATCGTTGCCGCGCGCCGGTCGCGGCGGGCCCGCTGCGACCTTCCCCGAAGCGGAGCGGTGTACCGACCCCCTGCGCCAGTACTCCGCACCGCGCTCGTGAAGTCCGAATTACCGGACCGCCCCTGCCGTCGAACGCGTGATCGTCTCGACGTAGCAACAATAGGCGCAAAGCGGCAACTGTCAACGCAATGCGGGGCATTCGGTGTCATGTTTTTGTCCGACGATGCGCTAATGGCGAAGAGGCTAGCGCGGAGTAGCGCAGTGAGGGCGCTACGTGCGCGCACGCCCCGTGTCGAAGCCGTCGATAGGTCCCGCTGACCAGCAGGTCCCTGCGAAGCATCATGAGTATTGCAAGTTGCATTAATGCATCGACGGCCCGGTCGGCTGATCGAAAAGGGTCCCACTTCCGCGATTAATCGCCAAGGCCTGCAGTCCAGGTAAAAAGGGGGTTCTTAATCGCCTCCGTAGCGCTTTCCGATTTTCCTACGTAGTGCCGTGAAAATCCCTACGTAGTCGATTTAGTTCTATTTCCGTAGTAGCGACGATGAATCGAACCGGGCGATCGCCGATGCTGAAGTTCGGCACGCCTCACCACTGCGTGCCGGACGAGGGGAAGCACCACCGCGTGGCCGGGGGGCCACCGCGCGAATCCACGACGCATCACGCGGGGCGCCTTCCACGCCGAGCAGATCCCGTCTCGGCGGAGCCACCGTGCACCACAGGAGAACCAGATGACCCTCACCGCCGGCTTCTTCGGTTCCGACTACTGGACCGATCCGCTGATGGTTGGCGACCGAGAGCGCGAGCGCGCCGCCGTCGTTGCCGCCACTCTGCCCGACGGGCTCCCAGTCTGGGTGATCACGCGCTTCGACGACGCACGCGCGGCCCTTGACGACCCGAGGCTCAGCAAAGACAGCGCGGCCCTGGTCAAAGCGATCCAGCACCAGCTTGAGGCCGCAGGCTACGGCGACCGGAATCCCTCGGGCATGTTCGGCCCGCACGTCCTGTTCAGCGACCCGCCCCGCCACACCCGGCTACGCAAGCTGCTGATGTACGCCTTCACCACCAAGCGCGTCAAAGCGCTCGAACCGGTCTTCCGGAACATGACCGCCGACCTGGTGGCCAACCTGCCCCTCCACGAGGAGGTCGACCTGATCAGCCAGGTCGCCGTCCCGCTGCCGCTCGCCGTGATCTGCGAACTCCTGGGCGTACCGGCCGACGCCCGCGAGCCGTTGCGCCCCCTCGTGGATGCCATCAACCTCAACGACCCGGCCACGGCCCCGGCCGCCTCCGACCAGCTCGTCGGCTTCTTCACCGACCTCATCGAGCACAAGCGCCGAAAGCCCGGTGACGACCTGGTCTCTGCGCTGATCCACGTCGACGACGGTCAGCCAGACAAGCTCGCTGACGACGAACTGCTCGGCACGCTCTTCCTGCTCCTTAACGCCGGCCACGACACCACCGCGAACCTCATCGGCAACACCCTGCGAGCGCTGCTGCAGGACCGCAGGTATCGATGGCGGCTGGTCCACGAACACCCCGAGCTCATCCCGAACGTCGTCGACGAAGTCCTGCGCTACGACAGCCCCGTCCGGATGGCCACGCACCGCGTCGTCGCCGAGCCCGTCGAGTACGGCGGGATCACCCTGCTCCCCGGCGAGATCGTGCTCATCTCCCTGCACAGCGCCAACCGAGACCCACGCCAATTCGGCGAGCACGCCGCCCAACTCGACCTGCACCGCGACCGCCACGACCTCCGGCACCTCGGCTTCGGGTACGGGCTGCACCGATGCCTCGGCGCAACCCTCGGCCGCATGGAAGCCGAAGTCACGATCGAAACGTTCGCGCGTGCCTTCCCCCGCGCCGTATTGCTCGACCAAGCCGAACTCCGCCGGCGGCGAAGCCCGATCATGAACGGCTGGGACCGGCTGCCGACGCTGCTCGACGTCGGGCACTGACCGACGGAGGTGATGCAGGCGGGATCACCTCCGGGCCGCGATCAGCGTCGCTGGTGCTCTTCGAACCACTCGCGGATCTTGAGCACCCGGCCACGGCGCCCTTCACCGCGCGCGCCCAGCTTGTTCGCGACGTGCTGTACGTGCGTCTCCGCGGTCCGCTGCGTCACCCCCAGCCGCTCGGCAATCTCCTTGTTCGCCAGTCCCTCCGCGAGCAACCGGGCCACCTCGAACTCCCGCTCGGTCAGCCGGTTGGGACGCTCGTCCTTGACCACCGGCGCCGGCGGGGCGGATAAGGTCTCCAAAGCCAGCTCGATGACCTTGCCGCGGCTCAGCCCGAGCCCGATCTCCCGTTCGGTCGGCAACGAGTCCAGTTCGCGGCGCAGAAGGTCCTCTGTCTGGCGCTGCAGCTCCCAGAAGGGCAGCAGGGCCGGAACGATCACCTCAGCTTCTTGCTGGAATTTCGCCACGCCGGCCAGCGACCTCGCCGCGCGTGCCAACCGTCCCAGCCGCGCCGCGAGCAGGGCGATCAACCAGATTGTCCAGAGTAGGCCCCACTTGTCGCCCATCTCGTGCTGCGCGGCCAAGGCCTCCTGCGCCAGCTGCACCGCCCGGCCGAGGTCCGCGCCGAACAGCATTTCCACCAGCGCGCACGTCCACTTGGCCCAGGAGATGCACCAGGCGGCGCCGGCGGTTTCGGCGTCCTCCAGTAGCCGGGCACTCTCCCGCACGGCGACGTCGCGCAGGCCCAGCATCGCCGCGGCCATCGACCTGAACAAGCGGGCCATCCAGGCGTCGCCCGGAGCGTCGTTGTCGAGGAACCAGCGTTCGGCCTGCTCGAACAGCTCGATCGACTGCCGAGCCACGCTCAAGTCGCGCTCGAAGAGCCACAATCGGGTCGCCCGCGCGTAGAGCAGCGGCCCGAAGTCGTGGAAGCAGCCGAGTGTCCGGGCCGCCGCCTCCGCTGCCACCAGCAACGTATCGGCGCGCTCGCGGTCTCCCTGGCACAGCGCCACAGTGGCGGTGAAGCTCAGCGCGCTCACCAGCGTGTGACTCGGCTCGTCGGGATGCCACCGGCGGGCGGCTTCCAGCATCAGGTTGCTCTCGCTCAACCGGCCGGTGAAGTAGAACAGCCGTGTCCGCGCGACGTTGTTGAACAGGTCCATGCCCTGCAGCACCGTGCGCGGGTTCGCCAACCGGGTTTCCTGGGCCACGCGCAGGTTCGGCAACGCGGCGCTCAAGCGGCCGAGCCAGCCGGTTTCGTCGTGCCCGAACCAGTTCCGGGCACCTTCGATGGCAAGCGCTTCGTAGTGGTCTGCGTGCCGTTCGCGTATTTCGTCGGCTTCCTCGTCGCTCAGCTGCTCGTACGCGAACGCCCGAATCGACTCCCACAGCCTGAATCGCAGCCCGTCGTGGTGGCGCTCCGCGACCATGAACGACCGCTTGTGCAACCCGTTCAGCAGGTCGGCGATGACGTCCTGATTCCCAAGGTCCGCGCCGAGCGCCGCTGCGTCGTCAAGCTCGAAGCTGCCTTCCAACAGCGAAAGCCGCGTCAGCATCCGCTGCTCCGCATCGCCAAGCAGGCCGTAGGACCAGCTGACCGTCCATTCCAGCTTCCGGTGGCTGCGCTTGGCCGAGGTCCCCCCGCCCAGGCTCAGCAGGTTGGTGCGCGTGACCAAGCTGGCCAACGAGACCGTGTCCATCCGGCCGGCGATCAGCTCGATCGCCAGCGGCATCCGATCGACCCGGTTGACGACCGTGCGCGCGTTGTCGTCGTCGACGGGTGGGATGACGACGTTGATGTTGCTCGCGCGCTCGCGCAGCAACTGCAGCGCCTCGTCCTCCGACAGCGGCGGCACATCCAGCCACGACTCGCCCTCCACCCGGATCGCGGCCTGACTGGTGGTGACGATCTGCAGGTCCTCCGCCGCCTCCAGCAGGGTGCGGACCAGCTGCGCCAGAGCGCTGTCTTCCTCGTCGTCAACCAGGTGCTCGCAGTTGTCGAGCATCAGCAGCTGACGCTTGGTCCTCAGGTGGGCGATGAGCCGGGCCGCTCCGTGCCTCGCGGAGTTCGCCGGAATGCCCAGCGCCTCGGCTACAGCCGACTCGAGTTCGTTCGAGCGCACGTTCGTCAGCTCGACCAGCACCACGCCGTCGCGGTACACGCCTTCCTGCTGGATCACGGAGCCGAGCCGGCGCATGAGTCGGGTCTTGCCGATCCCGCCGGGACCCTTCAGCGTGAGCAGCCGGGTGGATTTCAGGAGTTCGCGTGCGGCCCGCAGCTCGTGATCGCGGCCGACGAACGTCGACAGGTCGGCGCGCAACAGCGGCGCCGGTTGGCCCTCGGCTTCGTGGCCGCCTCCCGGCGGCCCCTCGCCGTCCTTCTTCATCGACGCATAACTGCCCAGCACTCGTGCACTCCCCCAGGTCCCTACGGCCTCGGCATCACCGCGGCGGCATACACCCGCCCTCCCGACCACCACCATAACGTGCTCCACCGACAATCACCGCAGGTCAGCGACACCGTGAACCGGCGAGTTGCAGGTGGCAACCTCACGCGGTTATGCAGGCCGAATCAGGTCGGCTCACTGCGTCCGCGGTAGCGCGACGCGGCGTCGAGCACCGCCACGGCCGCCTGCAGATCCGCCTCGTCAAGAGAAAGCATCAGCGTCAGCGCACCGCGAAGGGCAGGTCGATCGCTCATCGCAGCGACGACCTCCGCGACCAGGTGCGTGTCAGCAGGCTCGGTGTTGCGCAGCAGCTGCAGCGCCAGCTCCCGAGTCCGTGGATCGCGGAGGGCCACCGCGGTGTCGATCTCGCGGATGATCTTGACGCTTTCCTCGTCGTCGAAGAAGTAGCTGGCTGGCACGTGGAAAAACGACGCCAGCCCCTGCAGCACGATCCGGGTGGGGTTCTCCTTCCTGTTGTTGATCATGGCCCCGACGTACGCATAGTCCACCGACTTGCCGGTCAACTTGGTGACCCCCGCGGCGATGTCCTGCTGCGTATATTTCTTGCCGTCCGGCCGGCGGACGTGCTCGATCAGGTAGCGGATGCGCTCACCCATGGTGGGAATCGGTCGGCCGCTCACTTCGACCGCCGACGTCTTCGTGCCGCCCGTCACCGCATCCTCCTCGGTCGACCCTGCCGGGACTAACAGCTCCCTGACCTGCGAAATGCTGAGTCTGGTTGACAACTAGCGAAACTCGTCTATCTTCGATGGAAATACTAACCAGAGTCCGCATCCGAGGGGAAGCGTTCTCCAGGATCATCGCGAACTTGCGCGCCAGTGTCGAACTGGCGGCCTGCGCTTCGACGAGCCTCGCGGCCTGCCGGACCAGGAACGACCACCGTCACAAGATCCACTGCGTGCCGTAGACGACTCCGCGGGATGGAGCCGTCCACGGCGTAGCTGGGCCGTGCCGCCTCGCGGCCCTCGACGGCCACCGGCCGGGTAGCCACACCAAGATGGCAGCACCCCGGCCGGTGGTCAGCCCTGAAAACCGGTGATGCAGCCCGCATCACCGCGAGCGGACCTTTGGGGGAACGTTCATGTCACCGCACACCTGGCTCCATCGCCGCGACCGGCTCTTTCTTCGAATCGGCCGCCGAACCGAGCCAGTTCCCGAGCCGATCGAAGGGCTCCTGCTCCACGGGCCCGGCGACCTCACAGCCGACGTCGGCGCCGACCTTCTGCGCCTCGACGGCACCCTCGTCGCGCTCGCGCGCCGCCTGCGGGCCGACGCCGAAGCCGCCGCCCGCCAGATCACCCGGGACCACGGCGGCCGAAGCGAGCGAGCCCGCGCCGGCATCACGCGCTCCCGCGTCGACGCCGTCGCCGGGCACACGCGCATCGTCGAGCAACTCGACGACGTCACCCTCACCACCGAGATGCTCCGCGAGTTCGTCACCAGCCTCGCCGCGGACGGCCTCCTGCGCGACGCCGCCGCCGGCTGGAAACGCAACCCCGAGCCCCCAGCCCACGTCGAGGTCATCCTCGACGAGTTCCTCGCCGCGCAGCTCGACCGCCGCCGCGCCCGCCCCGACGGCTGGGGTGGCACTGCGCTGGCCGGCATCGAGGAATTCGGCGCACACTGGCGCCGCGAACCCGACGACGACCCCAGCGAACTGCCCCGACCTACCTCACCGGCAGCTGGGCGCTCGGCTACCTGCCGTCCACCGCCGAGGTCTACGCCGTCCGCCGAGCCGACGGCCCACACACTTTCTGGCTGCTAGGCACCGGCTTCGCCACGTTCGACCAGGTCGCCGCCGTCCTCGCGCCGATCCTGCCGAAAATGCGCTGCCCCAACTCCTTGATCCTCGCCGCCGACACCATCCACGCGGCACGACGCCCAGTGCACTCGCACGCCGAAGCCGGATGACGCAGCGGCCATCGCCCGGGACACCCCGGAGCCTCCAAGCCCGAGCGCGCGGTGACCGTGACCACCGCGGTGCTCACCCCCCTCGTCGCTGCACCGTCCACCCTGGACGGTGCAGCGACGAGCAACCCCAGAAGGACAACATGAAGAGCCGCAACGACACCACCCGCCCCCCGGCGCGACGGCATCGGCGCGCTCTTCTCGCGGTCGCCGGCGTCGCGGCCGCCGCGCTCGCAGGATGCTCCAACTCGCCTCCGCCCGCTCCTGCTCCCCCGCCGCCGATCCCGCCTGCATCACCGGTTCCACTACCGCCGCCGGGCACCGACGGTCCGGAACTGACGATCGACGGGCAGGTCACCTGGACGATGCCCCACCCAGGATGCGTTCAACTGGCCATCGGCTCACAGGTTTTCACCCTGGTCGGACCGGCCGCAGAGAGCCGGTCCGGCGCAGTCCGCGCAGGAACCGCGCCGCACTCCGAACGCGTGCGGATCACCGGCTACGTCGCCCGCGTCGGCGCGTCGGTCTGCGGCGCGCAGCGAAACCTCGTCGCACAACGAATCGAACCCACCACCGGATAATTCCAAAAACGCAAAAGTGCCACTCTTCACCTCGATCTAAATTCCGCGATCGAGGCCCTTGGCGTGCGCCGAAAACCGTCGAATAATCCGGCAAAAAATGACTGCCGAAATGGTTGACACCGCGAGTGAGGCCGATGCAAGGTGATGACGTCCGGCAAGCATAGCTGCTGGTCAGGTCGGCAACCTTGCTGGCCGACACCGAGGGGGACCCGCGGTCACCGCAGGAAATCGACCCGATCGACGCGTCCATCGGTCGAAATCTCTTGCATGCACACAACGGCAATTCGTCAGCGGGCTCGGTGCGTCGGAAAAGACAACGAAACGGGAGCCATTCATGGCAGTACGACCTTCCCGCGCGGCCGGCCTCATCGCCGGATGCGCGGTACTCGTGGGAATCGCCGCCGCACCGGCCGCGACCGCCCAGGACAACACCGCGCCCGACGGCCGCGCCGCGGTCGAAGGCTCGGTTCCCACCTGGGCCACACCCGCCGCCCGAGTCGGCCACGCCGACCCCGGCCAGCACCGCCGCGTTCAGGTCGCGCTCGCCCTGCGCGACCCCGCCGGAGCCGAAGCCCTCGCGAAAGCCGTGTCCACGCCGGGCTCGCCGCAGTACGGCCAGCACCTCGGCAACGCCGAGTTCCTCGCCCGCTTCGGGCCGACCCAGGAAAGCGTCGACCAGGTCACGACCTGGCTGCGTAGCCAAGGCCTGCGCGTGACCGGCGTCGCCGGGAACCGCCACTACGTCGAGGCCGACGCCGACGTCGCCCAGCTGCAGACCGCGTTCCGGACCAGCCTGGCGACCTACCGCCACACCACGCGCGACGGCCGCACGCACGTCCTCGCCGCGCCGGAGTCCGCCGTCACCGTCCCGGCCGCCATCCGCGGCACCGTCACCGCCGTTCTCGGTCTCGACGACTCGAGCAAGACCATCACCCCGGCCCAGGCCACCGCCATCCGCCCGGACGGCACCCGCCCCGGCGTCACCCCGGCGGCCGGCGACCCCAACAGCTGCGCCCGCTTCTGGGCCGAGACCAACAACGCGAACGTGCCGCAGAAGTACGCCACCGGTCAGCAGAGCAACGCCCTCTGCGGCTACACCAGCCCCCAGCTGCGCGCGATCTACGGCCTGCCCAGCTCGGCCACCGGCGCCGGGCAGACCGTCGGCATCGTCGGCGCATACAACCTGTCCACCATCGTCGGCGACACCAACCGCGCCGCCGGGCAGTTCGGCGCACCGGCGCTGACCAGCGGCCAGTACAGCGCCGTCCTCCCCGGCACCTTCACCGACCAGGACCGCTGCGGGCCCGACTCGTGGGCCAGCGAGCAGGCGCTCGACGTCCAGGCCATCCACGAAGTCGCCCCGGCCGCGCGGATCACCTACTACGCGGGCAAGAGCTGCCTCGACCTGTTCAACACCCTCAACAAGGCCGTCGCCGACAACAAGGTCAGCGTCATCAACAACTCGTGGCTCTACCCCGGCGAGAGCACCGTCTCGCAGGCCGAACGCGACCAGATCGGCGCCATCGCCGTCCAGGCCGCCATTCAGGGCCAGGCCATCCTGTTCGCCTCCGGGGACTCCGGCGACAACTCCGCCCCGGCCGCAGCCGGGCGCGCCGAAGCCAGCTATCCGGCCTCGCACCCGTGGGTCACCGCCGTCGGCGGCACCTCGGTGGCGCTCGACGCCAGCAACCGCGTGAAGTTCCAGACCGGCTGGGAAAACAGCGGAAACACCCAGTCCGGCAGCGCCTGGACCCCGCAGACCGACGCCGACGGCCGCTTCGCCGGTGGCGCCGGTGGCGGCGTCAGCAAGATCTACGACCAGCCCGACTACCAGCAGGGTGTCGTCCCGGCCGCGATCGCCGGCGGCCACCGCGCCGTCCCGGACATCTCCGCCCTCGCCGACTCCTACACCGGCCTGGCGATCGGCTTCACCACCCCGCAGGGCTACGCCGCCTACTCCAGCGGCGGGACGTCGCTCGCCGCGCCGATCCTCGTCGGCCTGGTCGCCAACGCCCAGCAGGCCCACGGCGGCGACCGGCTCGGCTTCCTCAACGCCGCGCTCTACGCACTCAGCGGAAAGGCGCAGATCACCGACGTGAAGCCGGTCAAGGCCGGGATCTGGTCGCCGTACATGGCCGGTTTCGGATCCGTGACCGTGCCCACGGCGTCCGGCTCGTACCTGCTCGACCTCGACAGCAAGCCCCAGACGCTGCAGTCCGGCACCGGCTGGGACCCGGTGACCGGCGTCGGCACCCCGGCCCGCCGGCTTCGTCTCCGCTCTCGGCCAGTAGCACCCCGGGGTGGCTGCCGACCCGGGGGCGGCAGCCACCTCGCCCCATCACCTCAACCAGGAAGGAGGTCGCGCCGTGGCCGACGACACCGAGCACCAGGACCAGCCCACCGCCGTCGACGTCACCAGCCCGGCCACGCCCGCCCGCGGCCGCCACCGCCGCCCAGCCGCCGAGTCCGCCCGCAACCGCCGCGGTACTCGCTGGGCCATCGGCATCCTCGCCGCGCTCGCCGTCCTCGGCGCGCTCACGTGGGCCGGCTGCGGCACCGGCGGATCCGACGCGGTGATTCAGCGTGGATCGTTCGCACGCATGGGGATCGACGTCGACGACGTCGCCGTGATCGAGCCCGAGCCGGTCACGCGCAGCAGCTCGCCGGACTCCCCGCGCCGACACCTTCGGCGCCGTGCCGCCGCACCGGCCGACCCGCGCCGCGCGACGTCCCCAGCGGCCGCCTGGCCCACCCGACCGCCGTAATCCCGGTTTACGCCGCCCCCGGCGGCCCGGCGATCGCCGCGCTGCCGCCCACCGAACTCGTCAGCGATACCTGGCTGCCCGTCGTCGCCGAGCAACCCGGGTGGGCCGAGGTCCTGCTGCCTACCCGGCCGAACGACCGAGCCGGATGGCTCTACCTTGACGACACCGTCAGCACCGCCCACAGCTCGTACCGGCTCGAGGTCGACCGCGCCCGGTTCACCCTCGACCTGTACCGCGAAGGAGCGCGGGTCGGGCACTGGACGGTCGGGGTCGGCAAGCCCGGCTCGCCGACCCCGGTGACCCGCACGTTCATCCTCGCGTCCATCAAGGACGTCCGCCCGACCTTTTCGCCGATCGTCCTTCCGACCGGCGCCCACAGCGACACCTACTCCACCTACGGCGGCGGCCCGGAACGGTGGGCCTGCACACCTGGCCCACCGCCGACGTCTATGGCCGCCCCAGTTCTGACGGCTGCGTCCGGATTCCGCCGGACGCGCTGCAGGTGATCAGCACGCAGGTCCCGATCGGGTCCCCGGTGCTGATCCGGTGAACACCCATCCAGGCCCGGCCGGGCCACTTCAGGCAAGGGGGGACCACGTGGTCCGCACATCCAGAACCGTTCTCGCCGGTATCGGCGCTGGCGGCGCCTCATCGCCAGCGCCACGGCGCTCGTGCTCACCGCCGGAGCGCCCGCCGACGCGGCCGCCACCACCTCGACCGCCTACGGC